>DATKSK010000072.1 GCA_035531755.1 Acidimicrobiales bacterium
GGCGTCAGCCGGGGTCTTGGTAGCGCGCCACCGAGAAGGCGAAAAGCAGCGGGATGTCGAGGGTGAAGACGACCAGCGAGGCGAGCATCGCCCCGAGCATCGCCCCCCGGGTGTGGTCGAAGATGAAGATGAAGGCCAGCAGTGCGCCGATGCAGCCGTAGGCCAGGAACGTCCAGCCGAAGACGCGCCGGAACACGGTCCAGGCGAAGGGCCGGATCCGGCTCACGATGGCGGCGTTGACGACAAGGAGCACCCCCCCGATGGCGATGAGGGTGGCGGCCGGCCCCCCTGGCGCGGGGCGGGGCAGATGAGCGGCGAGGTAGATCCCGGCGGCGATCACGAAGGCCAGGGTGGCCAGGGCCAGCCCGGCCACGGGGGGCATGGCGCGCTCGGCGCCCGGCACAGCCTGCGTCATGGTGGCGTCGGTGGCGTTCATGTCGTAGCCAGCCTGGTCATGATCATCAAGGTTGCCACCTGGAGGGCGCCGGTGATCCCGGCGGTGTAGATGAAGCGGCGCATCAGCCGCCCGATGCGCTCGCCGTTGGGGATCGGCTTCTTCAGCTCGAAGAGCACGGCCAGGTTGGCCGGCTCGAGGAGCCCCAGGGCGATGATGGCCATCACTCCGACGACGATCATCGAGGCCACCACCCAGCCGTGGTGGGTATGGCTGCTCAAGATGAAGCCCTCGTGCCGGGCGAGCTGCCATCCGGCGGCCAGGGTGACGATCACCAGCGTCGGCATGAGCAGGAGCATCTTCGGCATGAACCGGGCGGAGAACTCGACCCGCGCCGGGATCGATAGCCGCCCGAGGATGGGGCCGACGATGAACCCGACGAAGAGGTCGATGCCGGTCCACAGCCCGCCGCCCACGACGTGGAAGAAGTCGAGCGCCCACAGCCGGTTCGAGGCGATGGCTACGACCAGCGCCGCCAGGACCACGGCCACCGCCGGGATGGCGCGCAGCGGGACGATCTGGAAGTCCGGCCTCGGCGCCGCGCCCGCTCCGGGCGCGGCCCCTGCCGGCGCCTCCACGGTGACGTCGGCCATCTGGTACCCCCCTTCGACGTGCTCCTCGGCGAATTCGGGCTCACACTACGCCTCGGCGCCGCTCCCGGGCAGGCAAGTGCCGGCCCCCGACCGGGAGACGGCATGACGCTGTCGAAGCGACCGACGACGCGCCGGGGGACCCTCACACGAGCAGTCGCCCCCGGGTTCGAGAGAGGCTCATCTGCTGGTCGGTTGGTGGACAAGGAACTGGGGCCCTCACCAGGCGTGATGTTGTGTTTCTGACAACAGCGGAGGGAGGGGGATTCGAACCCCCGGACCGTTGCCGGTCAAGGCTTTTCAAGAGCCTCGCATTCGTCCGCTCTGCCATCCCTCCCGGGGTCGCACGATACCGCCGCTTCAGGACGGGCGGATCTGCGACCGCAGTGACCGGACCCAGTCGTCGGCGTCGCGCCATGCGGCGTCGGCGCGGGCGCGCACCGCGGGGCCATGCTCACCGGCGGCGGGGTAGGAGCCCAGGAACTTCACGCCCGCGAGCTCCGCGTGCAGGACGCGCAGGCAGTCGGCCACGACCTCGTCGGCGACATGCCCTTCGAGGTCGATCAGAAAACAGTAGTCGCCGAGCCCGCGTTTGGTGGGTCGCGACTCGAGCTTCGTCAGGTTGATGCCGCGCGCCGCGAACTCGCTCAGGATCGCGTGCAGGCTCCCGGGTCGGTCCTCGCGCTGGAAGCACACGATGCTCGTCTTGTCGTGACCGGTCGGCGCGGGCAGTCCCTTCGACGCCAGCGCCACGAAGCGCGTCTGATTGTCCGGGTGGTCCTCGACCGCGGCCACGAGGACGTCGAGCCCGTAGAGGTGCGCGGCCAGCTTCGGTGTGAGAGCGGCGGTGTCGCTTCGGCGTTCCTGCCCGACGATGCGCGCCGCCTCGGCCGTGGAATTCGTCGGCACGACTTCGGCATCGGGGAGCCGCCCTGCGAGGAACCGGCGACACTGTGCCGTCGCATGGGGGAACGACAGGACCCGCGTGATGGCCCCGAGGTCCGTCCCCGCCGGTCCCGCCAGGTTGATGTGCACGTCGAGGACGACCTCGCGCTGGATGAGCAGGTCGGCCCCGAAGACCAGGCTGTCCACGGTGATGGGCACGGAGCCCTCGATGGAATTCTCGATCGGGACGAAGGCGAGCGAGGCACGGCCGCTCCCGACGGCGTCGACCGCTTCGGCCAGGGTGGCGGCCGGGACCACCGACGCCGTGGCGTAGTCGGGCTGGGTGAACAACGCCTCCTCGGTGAAGGTCCCGGCGGGGCCCAGGAAGACGATGACCTCCTCGCTCGTGGCCTCGCCGGTCGCAGGTGCATCCATGTGCGGCAGGATAGTGGGCACCCATGGACGAGCCCGCCCTGCGCCAATTGCTCGACGACGTCCGCTCCGGCGCCGTCGCGCCCGACGATGCCGTGGCGCGCCTGCGCCGCCTTCCCTTCGTGGACCTCGGCTTCGCCCGCGTCGATCACCACCGGGCGCTGCGCCAACGCGCCTGCGAGGCGGTCTACGGACCGGGGAAGACACCGGAGCAGTGCGCTCGGATCGTGGCCGAGCTGCTGGCCGAGCCCGCCGACAGCCCGGTGCTGCTCACCCGCGCCGACCCCGCGCAGGTGGCGGCCGCGCTCGAGGCCTCGCCCGGCGGGGAGGTGACGACGCCCGGGACGCTCGCCACGGTGTGCTGGCGCCCGGCGCCTCGTCGCACCGGGCGGGTGATGGTCATCACCGCCGGCACCGCCGACCTCCCCGTGGCCGAGGAGTGCACCGCCGTCCTGCGGGCGTTCGGGTTCGCCCCCGCCCTGGTGACCGACTGCGGGGTGGCAGGGGTGCACCGGGTCCTGGCGTCGGTCGACGAGCTGGCCGATGCCGATGCCGTGGTGGTGGTGGCCGGCATGGAAGGGGCACTCGCCAGCCTGGTGGCCGGCATCACCGGCGCGCCGGTCGTGGCCGTGCCCGTCTCCACGGGGTACGGGGCCGCGCTCGAGGGCGTCACCGCCCTGCTCGCCATGCACGCGTCGTGCGCCGCCGGCCTGACGGTCGTCGGCATCGACAACGGTTTCGGTGCGGCGTGCGCCGTGGCCCGGATGCTCCCGTGACCCTGCCGACCCCGGCGTCTTCTCCGTCGTCGTCCTTGCTGCCATGGGCGCCCGACGAGGAGGGGCCACAGCCGCGCACGCTGGCGTGGTTCCACTGCTTCGCCGGCATCGCCGGCGACATGGCGCTCGGGAGCCTTCTCGACGCCGGCGCCGATCTCAGCGAGGTGCTCACGCTCCTGCGCCGCATGCCCGTGGGGGGGTGGAGCCTGCGGGCCGAGCCCGTGCTCCGGGCAGGCATCGCGGCGACGCGTGCCGTGGTGGAGGTCACCGACGACGTCGTCGTGCGGACGCACGCGCACATCGTGGGGCTCGTCGAGGAGGCGCGCCTGCCGCCTCGGGTCGCCCGTCGCGCCCTCGTCACGTTCGCGGCACTGGCCGATGTCGAGGGACGCCTCCACCGGCGGCCGCCGGGGCAGGTGCACTTCCACGAGGTCGGCTCGCACGACGCCATCGTCGACGTGGTCGGCACGGCCGCCGCGCTCGAGGTCCTCGGGGTCGACGAGGTGGCGGCCTCACCCGTGGCGACGGGCCTGGGGACGGTCAGGAGTGCGCACGGCTTGCTCCCCAACCCCTCGCCGGCGGTGGTCCGGCTGCTCCGGGGCATTCCCACCTGGGGCCGTGACCTCCCGGTGGAGCTCACGACGCCGACGGGCGCCGCCATCGTGGCTGCGCTGGCCGGGCAATTCGGGCCGCTGCCTCCGATGCGCATCGCCGCCACGGGCTTCGGCGCGGGGGCCCACGAGCTCGACGGCCTCCCCAACTGCACCCAGGTGGTCGTGGGTACGGCGGTGGCCCGTCCCCCTGCTCAGGGCCAACCCGTCGTGCTGCTCGAGGCCAACCTCGACGACGCCACCGGGGAGGTCCTGGCGCATGCCGTCGAGGCGATCATGACGGCGGGAGCGCACGACGCGTGGATCACGCCCGTGCTGATGAAGAAGGGCCGGCCGGGGCACACCGTCAGCGCCCTCGCAGACCCTGCCCTCGCCGACGCCGTGCGGGCCGTGCTGCAGGAGGAGACGGGCACCCTCGGCGTCCGCGGCGCGGTCCTCGAGCGTTGGCCCGTCACCCGGGAGACGGCCAGCGTCGAGATCGACGGTGTGCGCGTCGGCGTGAAGGTCAGCCCCGGCCGGGTGAAAGCCGAGCAACGAGACGCCGCCCGGGCCGCCGCCGCGAGCGGCCGGCCCCTGCGCGACGTGCTCTTCCGGGCGGAGGCCACCTGGCGGTCCCGCGCAGACGATCCCCAGGGTGGTCACGACGGGTCGCCGCCGGGGCCCGTTCCGACCGTGCCGCCCGAGCGCCCCGCACCCGCCTAGTAGCCCTTGGTCGGTCCGGGTGAGCGGTCCCCGGCCCGGGCGCCGGCGGACGCCGGTACCGTGGGTTGCGATGGACGGATCCGTGCCTCGCGATCAGCAGGAGCCTCCCGACGATCCCGAGGCGTGGACCCACGAGCAGTGGATCACCTGGCTCGAGGCGACCGACGATCCCGACGAGGGCGCGGCCCGCCGCGGTGCCGGTGGGCGGCGCTGGCGTGACCGGCGCCCGGCCGGCGTTCTCGGGGCCGCCATGCTCGGCCTGCGCGACGCCATCTACGGCCGGCCCGACGACGAGGTCGTGATCGTGGCCGACGCCGGCGGTGACCCACCCGGCGACGACCTGCACGAGGTCCACCTCGACCTCGAGCACCCCGAGCGGTCCGAGGTGGTGGTACGCCGCCGCCGGCCGCCCGAAGCGGGGGAGGGGGCGTCGCATGTGGGCGACGAGGTGCAGCGGTAGCCGCCGACGAAGGTCGAGCGGCGTCGGTGCGTCGACCGCCAGGGTGAATTTCCTCGATGTCCTCCGGGCCCATCCCCTCCATTCGGTCGATCCCCCCGCCGTCGTAGGGGCGACCCCGGCGACGTCGCGCGCCGGCCGCGTGGGCCGCGTCCCGCAAGCGACGGCCTAGCCTGCGGGGCGATGGTGGCGTGGGTGGGGACCTCGGGTTGGCAGTATGCGCACTGGCGAGGCGGCTTCTATCCCTCCGGCGTTCCCCAGGCACGGTGGCTCGAGTACTACGCGGCCCGGTTCCGGACCGTCGAGGTGAACTCCGCCTTCTACCGACTGCCCGAGGCGTCCACCGTCGAGAACTGGGGGCACAGGACCCCCGACGACTTCGTGCTGGCGATGAAGGCGAGCCGCTACCTGACCCATGTCCGCAGGCTCCGCGAGCCCGCCGGCCCGGTGTCGCTGCTCCTCGACCGGGCCCGGCACCTCGGCGCCAAGCTCGGTCCGGTCCTCGTCCAGCTACCCGCCACCTTCCAGGTCGACGCCGCCGCCCTCCGGGACACGTTGGCCCAGTTCCCGACGGACGTGCGCGTCGCCTTCGAACCCCGGCACGACTCCTGGTACACCGACGAGGTGGCGGACGTCCTGTCCACGAGCGGCGCCGCGCTCTGTTGGAGTGACGCACCCGGGAGGCGTTCCCCGCAGTGGCGCACCGCCGACTGGGGATACGTCCGCTTCCACCAGGGCCGCGCCCACCCGGCGCCGTGCTATGGCCGGGCCGCGTTGCATTCGTGGGCGGAGCGGATCGCCGGCGTGTTCGAGCCGTCCGAGGATGTGTTCGCCTACTTCAACAACGACGGCTGCGGGTGTGCACTGCGCGACGCCCGTCGATTCGCGCTCGCCGCCGGCAAGGTCGGGCTCCGCCCCACGCGTGTCCCCACGGCGCGCGACGTGCAGGGGTGCGGGACGGAGGGATGGTCGACACGCTGACGCGCGTCGCCACCGGCTGCGTAGACGGCCGCGCCGCTCGGCCGCACGCTATCCGGAGTGCCCCGCCGTCCACTGCAGCAGCTGCGCCTCCGGCCAGGTGTTCACGATGCGGTCGGGCGGGACGTCGGCGTCCGCCGCCTTGCGGCAACCGTTGCCGAGCCATTCGAGCTGCCCCGGGGCGTGCGCGTCGGTGTCGATCGACACCAGACATCCCGCCGCCACCGCCAGGCGGAGCAGGGGGTCGGGAGGGTCGAGGCGCTCCGGCCGTGCGTTGATCTCGACCGCGGTGCCGGTCCGGGCGCACGCCTCGAACACCGCGGCGTGGTCGAACTGCGACTCCGGCCGGCCCCGGCCCACGACGATGCGGCCGGTGCAGTGCCCCAGGATGTCGGTGTGGGGGCTCTCGATGGCCGCAACCATGCGCCGGGTCATCTGGGCGCCGTCCATCTTCAGCTTCGAGTGCACGCTGGCCACGACGACGTCGAGCCGGGCCAGGAGCTCGGGGTCCTGGTCGAGCGATCCGTCCTCGAGGATGTCGACCTCGATCCCGGTGAGGACGCGGAACGGGGCCAGGTGGGCGTTGACGGCCTCGACCACCTCGAGCTGGCGCAGGAGCCGCTCGGCGTCGAGCCCGTGGGCGACCGTCAGGCGCGGGCTGTGGTCCGTGAGCACCATGTACTCGTGGCCGAGCGCGGCGGCGGCCTCCGCCATCTCGGGGATGGGGCTTCCCCCGTCGGACCAGTCGGAGTGGCTGTGGCAGTCGCCGCGCAGGAGGCTGCGCAGCACGGCGGCCTGGCCGTCGAGGACGGGTCGGGGCTCGTCCTCCAGCTGGCGGAGGTAGGACGGCACGTCGCCGGCGACGGCCTCGCTGATCACCCGGGCCGTGGTGTCACCCACTGCGGGCAGGTCGGTGAGGCGACGCACGCCGGCCAGCTGCGCCAGGCGGGCCGGATCGGTCTCGTCGACGGTGGCGGCCGCATGCCGGAAAGCCCTGACCTTGTAGGACTCGGCACGGTCGGCCTCGAGCAGATAGGCGATCCGGCGCAGCGCGGCGGCAGGGTCCACGCTGCAGAGGCTATCGAGCGCCCGACCGGTCGGGCGCCGGGCAGAGACCCTCCACGGGGCCGATCCGTGCCACCATCGACCCATGGCAGCCGGGCCCCCCACCATCGCCCTCGAGGTGGACGGGCACACCGTCAAGGTCTCCAACCCGGACAAGGTGTTCTTCTCGGCTCGGGGCGAGACGAAGCTGGACCTCGTCCGGTACTACTTCGCCGTCGGGCCCGGTGCCCTGCGCGGCGTGTACGAGCGCCCGACCGTCCTGAAGCGCTACCCCGACGGCGCCGAGGGGCCGTTCTTCTACCAGAAGCGTGTGCCTGCGTCCCGGCCGCCGTGGTTGGAGACGGTCACGGTGAGCTTCCCGAGCGGGCGCCACGCCGAGGAGCTGTGCCCGACGGGCGTGGCGCACATCCTGTGGGCCGTGAACCTCGGGTGCCTCGACCTCAACCCCTGGCCCGTGCGGCGCGCCGACGTCGACCATCCCGACGAGCTGCGTGTCGACCTCGACCCGCAGCCCGACGTCCCGTTCGAGGCGGTTCGACAGGTGGCACTCGAGGCCCGCGCCGTGCTCGAGGAGCACGGCCTCGTGGGTTTTCCCAAGACATCGGGGTCGCGCGGCATCCACGTCAACGTCCCCATCGAGCCGCGCTGGACGTTCACGGAGGTCCGGCGCGCCGCGCTGGCCCTGGCGCGCGAGCTCGAGCGCCGCATGCCGGGCGTCGCCACCTCGGCGTGGTGGAAGGAAGAGCGGGGGCGGCGGGTGTTCGTCGACTACAACCAGAACGCCCGGGACCGGACGGTGGCGTCGGCGTACTCCGTCCGCGCCAACCCCGAGGGCCGGGTGTCGTGCCCCGTCGAATGGGACGAGGTCGCCGACGTCGACCCCGGCGACCTCACCATCGCCACGGTGCCGGCGCGCTTCGGGACCGTCGGCGACCCCGCGGCCGCCATCGACGAGCGGCGCGGCGACCTGGGCCTGCTGCTCGAGCTGTCGCACCGCGACGAGGCCGGGGGGCTCGGTGACGCCCCCTGGCCACCGCACTTCGCCAAGCAGCGCGGGGAGCCGCATCGGGCGGCGCCGAGTCGCTCGCGTCGCCCGGGGGGCTGAGGACCCAAGCCATTGCCCGGGACGGGGTCACGCCCGGGTCCGGGTCAGGCCCGGGCCGGGGTCACGCCCGGAACACGGCGTCGAGCTCTTCGGGCACCGCCGTGTCGAGCTGCGCGTAGGTGCACGACTCCGGCCGCCGGTCGGGCCGCCAGCGTCGGAACGTGGTGGCGTGCCGGAAGCGGTCGCCCTGCAGGTGGTCGTAGGCCACCTCGCACACGAGCACCGGGTCGAGCGGCTCCCAGCGCAGGTCCTTGGTGGCGTTCCAGCGTGACGGCGCGCCCGGCTTTCGTCCGGCGGCGGCTCGGTCCTCGAGCTGGGCCCAGCCCGCCCACGGGTGGCCGTCCAACGACGCCGGTCGGTAGGGGGCCAGCTCGTCGACGAGCTCTCGCCGCCGGGCCACCGTGAAGGAGGCCGATACGCCCACGTGGTGAAGGACACCGTCGTCGTCGTACAGGCCGAGCAGCAGCGAGCCGACGATCCCGCCGGCCTTGTGCCAACGGAACCCGGCCACGACGCAGTCGGCCGTGCGCTCGTGCTTCACCTTCACCATGACGCGTTCGCCTTCGCGGTACGGGAGGTCCGGGCGCTTCGCCACGACGCCGTCGAGCCCGGCTCCCTCGAAGCGCGAGAACCAGTCGGCGGCGACCGCGGGGTCTGTGGTGGCCGGGGTGAGGTGCACCGGGGCCTCGGCGGCCCCCAGGGCTTGTTCGAGCAGGGCGCGTCGCTCACGGAACGGCTCACCCCGCAGGTCGCGGTCATCGAGCGCCAGGAGATCGAAGCCCACGAACGACGCCGGCGTCGAGGACGCCAGCAGAGCAACACGTGACGCCGCCGGGTGGATCCGCTGGAGCAGCGCGTCGAAGTCGAGGCCGGCCGAGCCCGCGATCACGATCTCGCCGTCGACGACGGCACGCGCCGGGAACGACCGGCGGATCGGCGCGACGAGCTCCGGGAAGTACCGGGTGAGCGGCCGCTCGTTGCGACTGCCCAGCTCCACGTCGTCACCGTCCCGGAAGACGACACACCGGAAGCCGTCCCACTTCGGCTCGTACGTCATGCCCTCGCCGGTGGGGAGCTGCCGTGCCAGCTTGGCGAGCATGGGGGCGACGGGTGGCATCACGGGCAGATTCATGTCCACACGCTGCCATGCTCGGCATGCCGCCGCCCGACGGGGTCGGGCCGGGGCGCATGAGCGCCGGGGCGCCCACAAGGTGCGATCCTGGTGCCGGAGGATTCCTCATGGTGAACCCGATGTTCGTTCACGACCAGCGCATGACGGAGCTGGTCTTCGCCTACTGCCGTGAGCGGCTTGCTCTCGATCCCGTTCCGCTGGACTTCGGCGGGGACCAGGAGTCCTTCGACGCCGTGCTGTCCGGGCTGCTCGGGGAGTCCGGGAACGATCCGGCCGAGGTGCTCCGGCTGTTCGCCGAGCACCTGGCGACGGCCGTGATCTCGTGCGACAGCCCACGCTTCTTGTCGTTCATCCCCGCCGCTCCGACCAAGGCCGCGCTGCTCTTCGACATGATCGTGTCGTGCTCGTCGCTCCAGGGCACGTCGTGGCTCGAGGCCGCCGGTGCCGTGGCCGCCGAGAACGAGGTGCTGCGGTTCCTGGCGGCGCTGGCCGGGATGCCGCCGGGAGCGGGGGGCTGCTTCGTGTCGGGCGGCTCGATCGCCAACCTGTCGGCCCTGGTCGTCGCCCGGGACACGGCCGCCATGCGCCTGGGTCGTACCCCGGTGCGCCCTCACATCGCCGTGAGCGAGGAAACCCATGCGTCGGTCGGCAACGCGCTGCGCATCCTGGGCGTGGAGGCCATGGTCGTCCCGTCGGCCGACCACCGGCTCACGGGCGCCGCCTTGCGCGAGGCGCTGGCCGCTCGCGACGGTGCTGCCGGCGCAACGGACGCCGGGGACGTGATCGGGGTGGTGGCCACGGCCGGCACCACCAACGCGGGGATCATCGACGACCTGGCGGGCGTCGCGGCTGTGGCGCGCGAGCAGTCGTTGTGGTTCCACGTCGACGCTGCCTACGGCGGAGCGGGTCTCTTCGCGCCCGTCGTCCGCGACCGGTACGCGGGCATCGAGCACGCCGACTCCGTCGTCATCGACCCGCACAAGTGGTTGTACGCGCCCTTCGACTGCGCTGCACTCGTCTATCGCGAGCCCCGGCTGGCGAAGGCGGTGCACGCCCAGGAGGCGTCGTACCTCGACGTCATCCACGACAAGGACCACGAGGTCTGGAACCCGAGCGACTATGCGGTGCACCTCACGCGCCGGGCGCGCGGGCTCCCGCTGTGGTTCTCGCTCGCCGTGCACGGTGCGGGGGCTTACCGCGATGCCATCGAGACGGTGCTCGACACCGCCTGGCGTAGCGCCGAGCTCATCCGCCGGTCACCGCATCTCGAGCTCGTCAGGGACCCCGAGCTGTCGATCGTGCTGTTCCGCCGCACCGGTTGGACGAGCGCGGACTACCACGAGTGGTCGGTACGCCTCCTCGACCGTCAGATCGGGTTCGTGACGCCGACGTCATGGGACGGCGAGCCCGCCGCCCGCCTGGCGTTCCTCCACCCTGGCACGACCGTCGAGATGATCGAGGAGATCATCGCCACGACGGCGTGATCCTGCGCCGGGCCCGCGCCGGTCCCCGTCGGTCAGCCGGGAGGTCGGCGCCCGTCGAGCAACGGCCCTTCGGCCCGGCGCGCCGCGCCGCCGGCGCCGCCGCCGCGTCGCCGCCATGCCATCCCCGACAGGCACTCCAGGACCACGCGGTTGGCCAGGTACGCCGTGACCTCGGCATGGTCGTAGGGCGGGGACACCTCCACGACGTCGACGCCGGCCACGGGGAGCTCGACGCAGGCGCGGCGCACGGCGTCGAGAAGCTGGCGGCTGGTGAGCCCGCCCGGCTCGGGGGTCCCCGTGCCCGGGGCGGTGCCGGGATCGACGACGTCGATGTCGACCGAGAGGAACACGGCGTCGCAGTCGTCGGTGGCGATGGCGAATGCCTCGGTGAGGCAGGTGTCGAGGCCGCGGGCGACGATCTCCGTCATCTCGTAGCACCGCATCCCCTTGCCGGCCATCCAGGCAAGGGTCTCGGGGTCGGGCCAGTAGCCGCGCAGGCCGATCTGCAGGAAACGATCGCCGCGGGCGGCGCCCGACTCGATCAGGCGGCGCATGGGCGTGCCGTGCCCGTAGAGCGAGCCGAACTGCAGGTCGGCGGTGTCTGCATGGGCGTCGAAGTGCACCACCGACACGCGCCCCCACCCGACATGCCGCGCCACGCCGGTGATATCGGGAAGCGCGATGGTGTGGTCGCCACCCAGGACGACGGGCACGGCACCGCTCCCGGCGACCACCGCCACCGCCTGCTCGAGCCGTTCCAGCGCGGCCTCGATCTCACCCGGCAGCATCTCCACGTCACCGACGTCGACCACACGCAGCTCGACGAGCGGGTCGACGCCCAGTGCCAGGTGCGGCCGGCTGCCGTCCTGGGGGAGGTAGTCGGTGAGGCGGATGGCCTGCGGACCGAAGCGACACCCCGGCCGATACGAGGTGCCGCCGTCGAACGGCGCGCCGATGATCACCGCGCCCGCGTCGGCGTAGCTGGCCGGCTCCCCGAGGTCGGCGGCGGGGACGCCCGCGAACGTGGCGTCGGGCCCGTACATGTTCCCGGTTCTCACGTGGACATTCTTCCCGTGCTGCGGCGGCCAGTCGCGTTTGGTGAAGTTGCGCCGCTGCTAACGTCTCGCCCGGTGCGCCGGGAAGCATGGTCGGCACTGTCCAACTCGTCGATAGGAGCGACCGTGAACCGGCTGGTTACCGCTCGGAGATCCCCGGTGATCTGGCGCTGCGCCGGCTGCGGGGCCCTCGTGCACCCCGCCAGCGAGGCCGCACCCGTCGCCTGGTGCGCCCGGTGTCAGCGCCACAGCCCGGCCGTGCCCGACGGCGGCCGGTAGGCGCTCCTACTCGAGCGCCTTGCGGTAGACGTTCGTCACCCGCTGCTCGAAGCCCAGCCGGACATACAGGCGGTTGGCCGCCTCACGGGAGGGCCGCGACGTCAGGTCCACGGTGCGCGACCCGGCCGCGGCCGCCCTGTCCAGGGCGTCGAGGACGAGGGCCGCGCCCACGCCCCGGCCACGGGTGTCCGTCGACACCACCACGTCCTCGATCCAGGCCCGGGGGCCGGTCGGCGCGCTGAACACCACCAGCGTCAACGATCCCAGGATCATGCCGGTCTCGTCGCGCGCCACCAGCAGCACCGTGGCGGGGGAGTCCACGATCTCCCGGACGGCCGCCTCGGTGAGCACCGGCGCGGAGCTGGACAGCTCGGGCACGAGGGCGCGCAGCGCGGTCACGACCGCCGGCGTGACGGCGGTGACCTCTTCGACGACGACCGGCCCGGCAGGCTCCTCCGTCTGGTCGGCGCTCACGGACTGGGCAGTGTAGCCATCCGCCACGCTGGTGCTCTCCTGCCAGGTCGACGGTCAGGCCCGGCTGTCGTCGTGCGGGCCGTCTGCGGACGGTCCCGTCGGCTCATCGGCGGCCTCGTCCCGGAAGTGATGGGAGACGACCTCGTGGAAGCTCCGTCCGTCTGGCCCCGCCGGGTTCGTATGGATGACCGCCTCGGCCAGGCGGGGCACCTGGTGCAGGAGCCGGTGGTGCGCCTCCTGCGCGATGGTGTGCGCGTCGACCAGGCTCAGCACGGGGTCCGACGCGATCTGGATCTCGGCTCGCAGCTCGTGGCCGACCCAGCGGATGCGCACGCCGCCCACGGCCTCGACCCCGGGCACGGCCCTGAGCACCTCCTCCACCTGGTCGACGAGCTCGGGGTCGACGCTGTCCATGAGCCGGCGGTACACGGTGCGGACTGCGCCCGACAGCACGATGGCGACAGCCGCCGTGATGACGAGCCCGGCGATGGGGTCCGCACGCGCCGCCCCGGCGGCGGAGGCGCCCGCACCCACCACCACGGCCAGGGACGTGAACCCGTCGGAGCGGGCGTGCAGACCGTCGGCGACCAGGGCGGCCGAGCCGATCCGGCGGCCGACGCGCACCCGGTACACCGCGACGAGCTCGTTGCCCGCGACGCCCGCCGCTCCCGCCAGCATGACCCAGCCCGCCCCCGTGACGCGATGGGGGTGCAGGAGACGGGTGATGGCCTCGTACGCCGCCACGACGGTGGACGCCGCGATCATCGCCACGATCACCAGGCCGGCCAGGTCCTCGGCCCGTCCGAACCCGTAGGTGTAGCGCCGCGTCGGAGGGCGCCGTCCCATGCGGAAGGCCAGTGCGAGCGGGAGGGCGGTGAGGGCGTCGGCGAAGTTGTGGATCGTGTCGGCGAGCAGCGCCACGGAGTGGCTGGCCAAGGCGACGACCAGCTCCACGGCGGCGGTGACGGCCAACGCCGCCAGGGAGACGAACACGGCCCGTGTCCCTGCCGCCGTGGACTCGAGCACCCGGTCGGACGTGTGCGCGCTGTGGTCGTGGGGGACCACCAGCGACACCAGAAAGCCGCGCAGTCCCCCCTGGTGGCCGTGGTCGCCGCCGTGGTCGCCGTCGTGGCCGTGGTCGCCGCCGTGGTCGCCGTCGTGGTCGTGTGCAGCGCCGTGGTCGCCGTCGTGGTCGTGTGCAGCGCCGGGGCCGTCCTCGCGCCCAAGGCGGAGCCGTGTCTGGCGCCGCACGCCACCTCCTCGCCGGACGGGGTCGTGTCCAGCCTAAGGTGCGGCCGTGCCCGAGACGCTGACACGACAGCCCGCCGGCGGCCCCGACCCCGCCGGCCGCCGCCCCAACATCCTCCTCGTGGTCTCCGACCAGGAGCGACAGCGCAGCTGGCTCCCGGGCTCCGTGCGCCTGCCCTGGCGGGAGCGGTTGATCGCCGAAGGCCTCGAGTTCACCCGGTATTTCACGCACTCCTCCCCGTGCTCACCGAGCCGCGCGAGCCTCTTCACCGGCCGGTATCTGCCGGGGCACGGCGTGGTCGACAACGTGATCATGCCGGAGCACGTGGAACTCGACCCCGCCGTGCCGACCCTCGGCTCTCTCCTGCGCGGCGCCGGCTATCGGTCCTCCTACATCGGCAAGTGGCACCTGTCGCAGTCCGCGCAGCCCGACATGGAGGCATACGGCTTCGCCGACTGGGACGGCAACGACCGCCACTTCATGGGGTGGGCAGGGACCGGCGTCCATTTCGACCCGGTGATCGCGTCCAACGCCGCCCACTGGCTGCGTGCGAACGCCGCACCGACAGACGGGGCGGACGCCCCACCCTGGTTCCTGACCGTCGCGCTGGTCAATCCGCACGATGTCATGTGGTTCCCCGTCGACCAGCCCGGCTACGAAGAGCGGCATCCGGAGGAGGTGGCCTCGATCCGCGGCGTGCTCGAGAGCGCGGCGTGGAAGGAAGACGACCCGCTGCCCGTCTACCGCAAGGACTACGACGAGGTGCTCGAGTCCCTCCCCGCCAACTTCCACGACGACCTCCACACCAAGCCCGAGGCGCACCGTCAGTGGCGCTGGGACCAGCAGCACGGCCTGTGGGGCTACATCGACCCCTCCGACACCAAAGCGTGGCTGCGCCACCTCGACTACTACGTCGAGCTGCAGCGACTCGCAGACGAAAGCCTCGGGACGGTGCTGGGCGCCCTCGAGGAGAGCGGCGCCTGGGACGACACCATCGTGATCTTCACCTCCGACCACGGCGACATGTGCGGGTCGCACGGCCTTCGCTCCAAGGGGCCCTTCGTGTACGACGAGATCATGCGGGTACCGCTGTACGTCCGCGCCCCGGGTCTCACGCGGGCCGGGTCCACGACGGAGGCCCTCGCCACCCACGTCGACCTGGCCTCCACCATTTGCGCGCTCGCCGGGGTCGGTCCCGGGGTGGCCGAGGGTCCGGCTGGGCTGCAGGGCGCGGACCTCTCACCGGTCCTTGCGGACCCGACGTCGTCGGTGCGTGACCACGTGTTGTTCGCCCAGGACTCCGCCCAGACCCGCAATCTCAATGCCGTGCGCTACGCGCTGCGCGGCTTCTTCGACGGCCGGACCAAGTACGCGCGGTACTACGGGGTGGGCGGGGGCAAGCCCTCCACCGGGCTGTGGGGCAAAGACCCGGGCCGGAAGCTCTTCGACGTCGACTGCGACTTCGACGACCAGGATCACGAGTGGTACGACCACGACACCGACCCGCTCGAGCTGGTGAACCTCGCTCACGACCGGGCCCGGCGCGTCGAGCTGCGCGAGATGTTCGACCGCCTCCGGGAGTACGAGGGGCGGGAGATGACTCCCGGTCCCTGACCATCGCCGGGCGGGCCCGACACGTGGGCTGCCCGGTTGGACCGCGTCGTCGGCTCGACGCGCGGGGCGGGTCGGTGGGTGGGTCGGTCGGTCGTGGCGGATCGGTGGGAGCCGCTCAGCGTCGGCCCGGCAGCCGCACCTCGGGCACGGGCTGGAAGCGGCGCTGTGCTTCGGCCGCCAGCCGTGGTGACAGCCGGCGGCCCTTTGTCAGAAACCCGATGGCCGTCCTCGCCCGCCCGCCGGCCAGGCTCCAGTCGGCCAAGGCACGCTCGGCCCGGAACCGCACCGCAGCGCCACGTACGCCGTCGGCGTCCACGGTCCCGATGAACGTCCGGTTCTCCTGGCCCGTGAAGACCTCGGGGTGCGCGTGCATGGTCAGGCACGCGGGCCCGGCCGTGACGGCCGGCGCGCCGGGTCCGAGGTGGAGACGGAAGCCGTCGTCGAGCAGCTCCGAGCGGGCCACGGGCAGGCACGCCGGGAAGCCGTTGTCGTCGACCACCGTGAGGTCGCGCATGGGCAGCCGCCCCACCGCCCCTTCGGCCACGGTGCGCCACGACGCCGGGGGGGCGAGCCAGGCGCTGGGCTGCGCGCCGCCCGGCGCCGGGTCGGACAGGGGCGCCGCCGTGGCCTCGGGCGCCTCCCAGGTGCGCGCCGGCTCCTCCAGGGCGCGCGACGGCCACCAGCGGATGTGCACGGGTGTGACCTCGACCCAGATGCGTGCGTAGTACCACGCCAGTCGCCTGAGCACGAAGCGCGGCTGGCCCTTCGTCGCGGCGGGGATCTTCTCCATGCTCACGCGCACGTAGCGGTCGGTGTTGGCCTGGAGGTCGGCGTCGCGGACGGTGGCCAGCCCCTGCACCAGTACGACGGGGGGATCGACGAGCCCCGACCCGACGGGGTCCGCGAACAGGAGGCACACGCGCGGGTCGCGGCGCGCCCGCTCCGCCTTCGCAGGGTACGTGAGCCCCGTCGACACGTCGAGGGTCCTGCGCTCGCCTCCCATGTAGGGAGTGGTGGGCATGGTGACGGGTTTGCCGGCCCGCGTCAGGCTGGCGAACTCAGCGGTTACCGAGCGGGCGAACACCTCGAGCAGTTCGTCGGGCCAGACCGCGGGGTTGGCCGCCCAGGGTCCGGTCGGAGGATCGCTCTGGTCCATGCGCCGCGACCCTACCGTCGGGGGCCGGCTGGCCGGGGGGGGGGCCTCGGCCGCGGCGCTGTCAGACCGCGGCGACGAACATCTGCTGGCAGATGGCCGGCCCCAGAGCCACGGTCGTACCCCCGACGTCGAGGGTGAGGGTGCCGTCGGGCGCCCGATCGCGCACGCGCGCCGAACGCCCCGGTATGAGGCCGTGCTCGTCGAGGAATTCCAGCGAGGCCATGTCCAGCTCGACCTCCTCGGTGATCCGCTCGACCATGACCGTCTCGCCGGGCTCGACGTCCGCCAGGCTCACCTGGGCGCCGGCCTTCGCAGCGGGGCGACGGGCACCGGGGATGGGATTGCCGTGCGGGCACGTGCTCGGGTTGCCCAGCAGCTCGACCAAGCGGTCCTCGACCTCGTCGGAGATGACGTGCTCCCAGCGGCCCGCCTCCAGGTGGGCCTTGTGCCACGGCAGCCCGATGACGTCGACGAGCAGGCGCTCGGCCAGGCGGTGCTTGCGGATGACACTGTCGGCGAGCACCCGGCCCTGGGTCGTCAGCGCGATGGTCCGTCCCGACCGGTGGACGTAGCCGTCGGCGACGAGCCGGTCGAGCATCTCCGAGACCGACGGCGCCGACCGCCCGAGGCGCTCGGCGATGCGAGCCTGGATGACGGGCGTGCCCTCCTCGGTGAGGGACTGGATGGTCTCGAGGTACTCCTCGACCGGTGGGTGGAAGCCGTCGGTCACGTGCCGGAGCCTATCGGCGGTTCCCGGCGTCCCCGACACGGCTTCGGCGGCGAGACCGCCCTCGGTGTTGTCACATTTCTTAGGTTAGCCTAACCTAAGAATCTCGGGCCCCTGCGGCCCCGACCAGCCGGAGCCCTACGTCGATGTCCCCACTCAACACGATCCTCCTCGGTGCCGTGGCCGGGGTGACGATCGTCTGTGGCATGCCCATCGGCCGGATGCGAGAGCCCCGGCTCGGGCTTCGATCCTTCCTCAACGCCCTCGCCGTCGGCGTGCTCGTGTTCATCCTCTACGACGTCCTCCAGCACAGCCTGGAGCCGATCTCCACTGCCATCTCGCCGTCGAGCGGGTCCCACCACCGAGACCTGGCGAAGGCCGCCGGCCTGGCCGCCCTGCTCGCCGCCGGCCTGACCGTGGGGATGCTCGGCCTGGTGGGCTTCGACCGCTGGCTGGCGAGGCGCGGCACGGTGGACGGTCCCGGCGCCGCCACCGCCGACCGGATCGCCTCAGGCAGGGTCTCACGTCCGCGTTCGCACCAGCTCGCCCTCTTCATCGCCACCGGCATCGGCCTGCACAACTTCGCCGAGGGCTTGGCCATCGGCCAGTCGGCGGCCAGGGGCGCCATCGGCTTCGCCGTCGTGCTGGTGGTCGGCTTCGCGTTGCACAATGCCACCGAGGGCTTCGGCATCGTGGCTCCCATGGCCGGCGAGACCGAGCGGCCCTCATGGGGTTTCCTCATGGTGGCCGCGCTGATCGGCGGGGGACCCACCGTCGTCGGCACCGCCATCGGTCGGAGCTTCGCCAACACGGCCCTGTCGGTGGCGTTCCTGGCCCTGGCGGCAGGGTCGATCCTGTACGTGGTCGTGCAGCTCGTCAGCTTGGCGGCTCGCCGCCCCGGGCACCGCGAGATGCTCCTGATCGGTATCCTGGTGGGCCTGCTGCTGGGTGTGATCACCGACCTCATCGTCACCGCGGGGGGCGCGTGAGCACGATACCGTCGTGACCGGCGCCTGATCCCCGCGGCGCCCATTTCCCCCCATGCCCCCGACGAACGAACCCAGCGACCCTTCGCCCCGGCCCACGCGGCCGAGGCGGTCGTCACGGGTGGTCGCCCGCCGTCGACGTACCGTCGTCGCGGTCCTGGCGGCCGTCGTGGTCACCGTCGTCGTCGTGGTCGTGAGCGGTGGGTCGGGCAGGAAGCCCGTCGTCGCCCCGAGTCGACCCGCTACCCACCGCACCCACACGTCCCGTGTCGTCCCGGCCGTCGAGGCCGGCCTCCTTCCGTGGTCGCTCGGCAGTGCGCTGTCCCGGGAGGTCGTCCTGCCCGGCCCCGGGCAATCGCTCACCGTCCTGGGCGGGTTGTCGCCCGCGAACAGCTCGCTCGACCGGGTGTTCTCGCTCGACACCACGTCAGGACAGGTGGCCGACCTCGGAACGTTGCCGGCGGGCGTGCACGACGCGGCGGGGGCCCGACTGGGGTCCACGGACCTCCTCTTCGGTGGCGGCAGCCCGCAGACCGTGGCGGGCACCGTGGCTCTCACCGCGCCGGTGGGCGCCGGCACCGTGACCGCATCCGTCGCCGGCCGGCTCCCGCAGCCTCGGTCGGACGCGGCTGCGGTCACGATCGGGTCGACGGCGTACGTCGTCGGTGGGTACGACGGGACCACCGCCGACCCGCAGGTCCTGTCGACCCGGGACGGCGTGCACTTCTCCACCGTGGCGACGTTGCCCGTGCCCGTCCGCTACCCCGCCGTCGCCGCGGTCGGCAACCGGATCTACGTCTTCGGTGGCGAGGCGGTCGGGGGTGCCCATGCCGGCACCCCGGTCGACTCGGTGCAGGTGGTGGACGTGTCGGCCCGGACGGCGAAGACCGGCGCGCCCCTGCCGACCCCCCTCATGGGAGCATCTGCCGCCGTCATCGGCGGCCAGGTGTACATCGCCGGCGGGGCGTCGGTGGCGGCGCCGCCCGGCGCGGCCGGACCGCCGGGCGGCGACGCCGTGTGGGCGTACGACCCGGGCACCGGGGCGACGCTCCGGGCCGGCACGCTGCGCCAGCCGGTCGCCTTCGGCGCCGTCCAGGTGGTGGGGAACCGGGCCTGGCTGATCGGGGGCGAGGACAACGGCACCCTCCTGGCCGCGGTCCAGATGTTCACGCCGAACGCGGCGTTCGGCGCCGCCGGCAAGCCGGGGGCCGGCTCGCCGTTCTTCGGGGACAAGCTGCTCGTCGCCGACCGGGGGAACGACCGGCTCCTCCTGCTCGACGACACCGACACCATCGTCTGGTCCTATCCGTCGGCGACGAAGCCGCCACCGCCGGGCGGCTTCTACTTCCCGGACGACGCCTTCTTCGTCAACCACGGCACCGAGATCGTCTCCAACCAGGAGGAGAACGAGACGATCGTGATCCTCGGCTATCCGTCCGGCTCGCTGCTCTGGAGCTACGGCCACCCGCACCAAACCGGATCGGCGCCGGGGTACCTGCACGAGCCCGACGACGCCTATGTGCTGAAGAACGGCGAGATCACGGTGGCCGACGCCCAGAACTGCCGGATCCTGTTCATCAACAAGGACGGCACCATCGCGAGGCAGATCGGCACGACGGGGGTGTGCACCCATGACCCTCCCACCAGCGTGGCCTCGCCCAACGGCGACACCCCGCTGGCGGACGGCAACGTGCTCGTGTCGGAGATCACCGGTTCGTGGGTCACCGAGTACACACCCCAGGGCGGTGTCGTGTGGAGCGTGCACGTGCCGCTCCACTACCCGTCGGATCCGCAGCAGCTGGGCCCCGACCTGTACCTGATCGCCGACTACGCCGACCCCGGGGCCATCGTGGAGTTCAACCGGGAGGGACAGATCCTCTACCGGTACCAGCCCACGTCGGGTCCCGGCGCCCTCAACCAGCCGTCGTTGGTCGAGATGCTGCCGAGTGGGGTGTTCTTGACGAACGACGACTACCGGAACCGGATGGTCGCCATCGACCCGACCACCCAGGCGCTGGTGTGGCAGTACGGCGTGACCGACACGGCGGGGACCGCGCCCGGGCTGCTGAACACCCCCGACGGGTTCGACCTCCTCCTCCCCGACGGCTCCACGCCGACGCACAAGGCGACCTCGTGACGTCGACCTCGTGACGTCGACCTCGTGACGTCGACCTCGTGACGGCGGGCCTGCCCGGGCCGCCCCGGGGGGTGTCAGGCGGCGCGACGAGGAGTGGGGTCGCACACCCGGCGTAGCTGGCGGTCGAGCTCGACGACCGAGCGGGCAGCCCGGTCGACCTCGAGGTGTGCGTTGTTGGTGGCCCCGGTGCCGCTCAATTGACGGGCCGCCTCGAACAGGTTCCGCAGCCGCATGCGCATCGCCGCCTCCTTGCCACAGGTTCGTCCTCTTCTCCTCGCACGGTACGGCGGGCGCGTTGCCGCACCGTCACGGCTGTGTGAACGCCACGGGAAATGTCGATGATCGGTGCGCGCATCCCGGAAGGGTGCCCGGGCCGGGGTGTCGCTGAACGGTCGTCCAGAGTTCGCCGGAAGGGCCCCGTCCCGTCGCGCCCCGTTCATGTCGGGCGCGTACGGTGACACGGGTGGACGCCGGCCGATGGGCCGTGGGCGGCGGCCGGGAAAGGCACGCGCGGAGCGCTCCCGCGCTCCCTCCCCCTCGGGGCGGGAGCGCTCTCCTCCCGGGCCCGGTCGCCGCCGACGGCCTCCGGCGGAAGGCCCCGGTCCTGTCGAGGTCACGCCGGTACCGGCATCCGACCGGCCGCGGCCCGCGGACCGGTCGCGTCTCAGCGATGCTCGGAGTGGGGCCCTCCCCCGTTGGTCGAGGGGTGGGCCCCTGCGTCGGTGCGGCCCGGGGTGGCATCGGGTGGCCAGGGCGGGGGAGCGGTCGCCGGCCGGGTCGGGGCCGTGTCGGGGCCGTGGGTCGTCGGAGCGAGCCCGGCGGGCCGCGCCGTCGGTGGCGCGCCCGGACTACGGGGGGCGGAGGTGGCGGGCCCGGTCCCGGTCGCCGGGCCCGGCCGGATGCCCGCGGTGGTGGCCGCCGGCCCGGGCCACCGGTACAGCGCGCCGCGTTCGAGGCGGCGCTGCTGCATCAGGTTCATGAGCTTGCGCCATTCGGGCCCGCGCAGCTCGTGGAGGAGGCCGGGCACCTTGCGGGCGAGCCGGTTCGACTCGTGGCGGTAGCGCTCGGCCACGCCGCCCATGACGAACACCGTCGTGGGGGACAGCCCGGAGCCCTCGGCCGTGGCCAGCTCGTGCAGCCGGGCCGCGGCCACCCTGGCGTCCTGCATCAGGCCCAGGGCGTCCTGGAGCCGGACGACGTGGCGCACGTATTTCGCGGTGTGGCCGTCGTAGATCCCCGACACGAACTCCAGCGCGTAGCGCAGGCGCTTGCCGCGGATCCGAGTGCGGTGGTAGTCGACGGGGTCGCCGCTGCGGCGCGCCCGGCGGGCCGCCTTGGCGGCGGCGCGGTGAAGGCCGTCGACGAGGTCGGGGACGATCGCGACCGCGGGGGCGCGTGCCGCCGCGGAGCGTCGGGACGGACCCTGGCGCAGCATGGTGGTGAACCCGGCGACCAACCGCTCGTAGCGGGCGGAGTCGAGGCATGCCAGCAGGTTGTCCCGGGCGTCGGCGCGCTCGCGGCCCAGCAGGGTCGCCAGGTCGGCGAGCGCCCCGCGGTCCTCGTCGGGGACCTCGTCGAGCCAGTCGTCCAGCCGCTCGAGCTGGACGTCGAGGTCACGCACCGCGCCGAGGACGTCCGCCAGCCATCCGAGCTCCATCCGCACGTGGCGGGCCCGGACCGGCAGGGCATCGGAGAAGAGCGACAGGGCGGCCCGCATCCTGCGGGTGGCCACGCGCATGTCGTGCAGCTCCTCGGCGTCCTCGCCGAGGCGGGTGCCGGCCTCGTGGGCGAGCATGACCGAGAAGTTCTTCCGCAGCACGGCGAAGGCCACGTCGCCCACCGACGGGTCGGCACCGGGCACGGTCGGCCCCAGGTCGGGCGGGGGTGGCACGCGCAGGCCGGCCGCCAGCAGGCCGGCTTCGAACTTCGACAACGCGGCCGGCTGGAGCCCGCATTCGCGCCGCAGCGTCTCGACCATGGGCGTCAACGGCTCCACCCACGCCGGCTCGACCTCGACCTCGACCCGCTGCAGCCGAACCGGTTGGTGGTCGTTGCCCACGACGATGGTGGTGTCGTCGAGCGCCACTTCCGCCACCAATTCGTCGGCCACCCGCAGGTCGTAGGGCCGGCGGCGGGTGCGGACCTCGAGCACCGCCTGCAGCGGCCGCCTCCCGGCGAGGGCGCGCAGGCGCCATCCGACCGGCCCGTGCGTGCCCAAGGCGCCCACGCCGTCGGCGGGTAGGGGCTCGGTCACCTCGAGCCGGCGCCGCAGGCCGGCGTTCGCCTCGGCCATGCCCTTCAGCGTGACCTCGCCGTGGCCGCCCCGGTGGCGGACCCGCAGCACGAAGCCCGCCCGCCCGATCCGCCAGTCCGCGGTGTCCAGGTACGTGTCGACGAGGCGCTCCGCCGGACGCGCCGACGCGGTCACCGTCGACGGGACGATGTCCGACGCCCGGTCGGCGAACGGGCCGTGGGTGCGCTGCTCGGGGAGCCCGGCGAGCCAGCGTTCCACCGGCCGGAGGTCCAGCGCGTCGAGCTGCCACTCGATCTCGACGTCGGTCGGGGCCGTGCCGCGTGCCGCCACGGGCGGAGGCTAGCCGTTGCCATCGGCTCCGTCGCCGGGGCCTTCCGGCCAGCGACGATGTCCGAGGGTCCCCGATCGCCGGGCCCCGCGTGGGTAGGTTCGCGTCATGGGTCGGGTGGTCACGCGGGCGCTGGGGCGGGCGAAGGCGCGCCACGACCTGGTGCGCGCCGCCGGGGGGATCCTGCTGCGGGAGGTCCGTGCCGGCCGGTTCGAGGTCGCCGTCGTGCACCGGCCCGAGCGCGACGACTGGTCACTCCCCAAGGGGAAGCTCGACCCCGGGGAGTCCTACGAGGAGGCCGCCCTGCGCGAGGTCCTCGAGGAGACCGGCTACCGCTGCCGACTGGAGCGCTTCATCGGCTTCACCGAGTACCGCGACCGCCGGGACCGGCCCAAGGTCGTCGGGTACTGGATCATGGAGGTCCTCGAGGGGGAATTCGTCCCGTCGGACGAGGTCGACGAGTTGCGGTGGCTCGAGCTCGACATCGCTGTGCGTGCCCTCACCTACGGGCGCGACCGGGAGCTCCTGGCCTCGATCGACGCCGTCGCCCTGGCCCACTCGGGCTGACCAGGGGCACCAGGGACGCTCCGTGGGCCGGACTCCCCGGACTCCCCCGACTCCCGAGCCCGGACTGGGCTTGCCAATCGGAGGGGACCTCGTTAGGCTGACAAGGTCACGCAGGGCGAAGTTAATCTCACTTACCGCGCGGGGGTAGGCATGAGCGGGCGAACCGTCGCGGCGGCCGACGCGACAGTGGGCGGAGGGGCCCGCCAGGCGCGGGCTGCCCAGGCAGCACCGAGATCGGGGAGCCTGCACCGACGGGGCGCCGTGGCTGCGGCCGCGGCCGCCGTCCTGGCCGTGGTGGCCGTCGTCTTCGCCCTCCACGACGGGCCGTCGACGTCGACGCCGGTGCCCACGTCGGGGTCGGTCCCGTCCGGGAACGCGCCCGCCGGCCACCCCTGATCCCGCCCGACCCGGCGTGTCGTCGGCCGACGGGGAGCAGACGAAGACCGGCCGGCGGTCGCGGGCGGCGATGGCGACCCGGAACGAGCCGGCCGCCTCGACGACGTCGGGCCAGGAATCCGGTGTCGGCCCGCTGTCCCCGGTCCCTACGGGCCAGCGGGCTCCGCATCGTCCCGGGCGTCGCGCGACGATTGGAGGGTGGCGGTGACGGACACCTCCGGCCGGCGCTCCTCCTGGCGGGGATACGTCTGGAGCATCTCGATGTCGGCTGGCGTGAGCGGTGGCACGATGATCCCGCGGGGCCACAGCCGGCGGGCCACGACGACGTTGGCTTCGGCCGCGTACAGCACGACCCGCGCCAGGAGGTAGATCCACCACAGAGCACCGAGCACGATGGCGAACAACCCGTAGACCTGGCTCATGTGACGCAGCTCGTGGCCCACGAGGAGCGCGCCACCGATCTGTAGGGCGCCGTAGGCGAGGCCCGCGAGTACGGCACCGAGCAAGAGGTGCCGCCAGGTCACCGTCCTCGGCGTGAGGATCCGGAAGATGGCCACCATCAAGGCCCCGTCGACCACCAGGGACCCGAGGATCTCGAGGCACCGCACGATCAGGGTCACGTGGCTGCCGAACGCGGCGACACTCGACAACCCGATGCTCGCGGCCAGGAAGACGACGGCGATGCCCAGGGTGGCCAGACCGCGCAGCGTCCTCGGGACGAATCCCGGCCGGTCGACCTGCGGGACGTTCCACACCTGCGCCATGGCGTGTTGCCCGCTCTGGACCGAGCCCACGGCTCCCCACAGCAGGCCGAGCACCCCCACTGCGATGCCGAACACGCCGTTGCGGCGAAGCCCGTGGATGTTGTCGGCGAGCGACAGGCGCCCGCTGTTGCTGCCGATGACCGGGAACTGCGAGAGCGCCGAGCTCACCACGCGGTGCTCGAAGGACGGGTTCCCCCCGGCCACGATGCCCAGCAGCGTCACCAGCACGAGCAGGAGCGGAAAGAGGGTGAGGAACCCGTAGTACGTCAGCTGGGCGGCAAGGGCCCCGCAGTTGTCGTCGCCGAACTTCTTGTTGATGGCGAACAGGATCGCCACGACCCGAGTCCGCCGCTGCGCGCTGTCGAGACGGCGCGCCAGTCGTGCGAAGAAGCTCATGTCCCCCTGCCCGTGGGTTTCCCGGGCTCGACCGCTCCGTATCCCCCAGGACGCCGACGCGGACCGTGCCGGCGGTCGTTCGTGGGGCGTCGTCTCCCGGCACGCGCCCCCGGAGTGCCGGGAGCCGGTGTGTCCTTCAGCGCGACACGATCACGGACGTGGTCGAGCTTGCCGTCGTCGCAGTGCGCCCGGTCGGGCTTCTCGAGCTTCAGGATCGCCACCTCGTGCTCCTCGGCGAAGTCGTGGACCGCCTTGCGGAGGCGGTTGCCGATCTTATTGAACAGCGCCGGGGAGGGGACCGGGTTTCCCAGGTGCCCGGTGAGGCCCGACCCCTCCCGCGAATGAGTTGGCGTAACGTCAGGGGGAGACACCTGACCAGGAGGACTCCCGATGGCCGAGCGCCCTGACGTTGCGGGCGAGCCGTGACCACCGATGCGGTCCTCGTCACCGGCGCCCTCGGACTCGTCGGAACGGCCGTCGTTCGCCGACTCGTCGAAGAGGGCCGCCACGTGGTCGCCACGGATCTCGACGTACCGGACAACCGCAAGAGGGCACGCGGTCTTCTTCGCTCCGGACAGGTGGAGGTCCACTGGGCGGACCTGACTGACGTGGGCGCGGTGGACACCCTCGTCATGGAGGTGGATCCCGGCGCGATCATCCACCTCGCCGCAGTGATACCGCCAGTCTGCTACACGCGCAGGAACCTCGCACGCATGGTCAACGTGGATGCGACGAAGTCACTTGTTCGCGCCGCGTCCGCGCTCCCGTCACCGCCGCGGTTCGTCCTGGCGTCCAGTGTCGCGGTCTACGGCGCCCGCAATCCGCACCGCGGCACGGCCCTATTGACGGCAACGACGCCGGTCGATCCCTGCGACCTGTACGGAGCCCACAAGGTGGAGGCGGAACAGGCATTGAGGTCGTCTGGCCTGGAGTGGGTGATCCTGCGCCTCGGTGGCGTGATGACTCCCGTACCACGGTCGGATGTGGGACAGGACATGGTGTACTTCGAGGGCTTGTTGCCCGTCGACGGGCGCATCCAGACGGTGGATGTCCGCGATGTCGCGAGCGCGTTCGCCAGGGCCACGACCACCGGTGCCACCAAGGAGGTGCTCCTCATCGGCGGAGACGACTCCCATCGGGTGGTCCAGGGAGCGCTCGGCTCCGCCATGGCCGGAGCCATGGGACTTGTCGGCGTCCTGCCCCCCGGTCGGCCCGGTGACCCCGACAGCGACCGCGACTGGTTCACCACGGACTGGATGGACACAGTTCGCGCCCAGGAGGTGCTGTCCTTTCAGCACCACTCCCTGCCGGACATGTTCGCCGAGACCCGGGACGAAGTCGGCTGGCGGCGATGGCCGCTCAGGGCGGCCGCGCCGATCATGCGCGCATACGTGCGGTCGAGGTCCCCGTATCGCCACCGCACCGACGTCTATGCAGACCCGTGGGGAACCATCAACCGCAAGTGGGGCGACCCCTCACCTGACGGCGCGCAGGGGGTCAGCGCTCCGACACGATGACCGGACGCGACCGCGCTACGGCCTCCAGGAGCAGACCGTCCACACATATCGTCCCGAACGGCCTGGTCTCTACGAGGTCGGCCGGACAATCCGGTGGTACCCGGGCGACGTCAGGTAACCGCTCGAAGTGGGACAAAAGAATCCCGTCGAGGGCGTTGGTGGAACGCGCTGGATCTGGCCGTGCCGCACCTGCGCGAGCAGGAAGCAGCTCGACGAGACTTCCCCGGCGGGATTGCTGAGAGGAATCAGCCCACCGGAGTCGAACAAGGTCGTCTTGTTGAGGGCCGAGATGAGTCCGGCTCTCGTGGGTGGGTCACCCGCATGCTTCAGAGCCGCGGCGAAGAGCTCTGCTGATATCCATCCGGAAACCGACTCGATCTCGAAGTTGGGGCGTGCATCGACCTTCTTCATCCATGCAACGAACTGTGTGACGGCCGGGATCGTCTTGGCGTCCTGGCCAAGGTACAAGGGGTAACTCTGAAAGATGAACATTCCGTCGGCGGCGCTCCCTGCCAACGCCAACAACCGGCTCGAGTAGGCAGCACCCTCGATGTTGATCGGTGTGAAGTTCTGTTGTTGCATCTGTCTCGCGAGGGCCGCCGCGAAGTTGTCAGGGAGCTCGAGTGAGATGAACATCCGAACACCGGCATCTTTCATGGAGACGATGTCGGGCAGGAAGTTCGTGTCGAACGGTCCCACCCCTCGGTCATAGACGATCCGTATGCCGACCGAGGTCATTGCTGTCTCAAACGTGTGCTCGATCGCAGCCGTAGCGGGTGTGGCCTTTGCCCAGATGATGCCGACCTTCTTCACGGCCTGGGGGTAGGTGTGCTGCAAGTACTTGAAGAACCCGAGGGGGTAGTTGTTGACCGGGTTTGGCAGGGCGCTGTAGACGAACGGGTCACTCACCATGCCGGTGTCCAGTGGAAGCGTGATGTCCGGCACGTGGGCGATGTCGATCAGAGGCTTCTCGGCGGCATCGAGTAGCGAGAAGCCGCCCACCAGCGCGAAGTCGTTGTGGATCTGCGCACCGGTTGCCACCGCCACTTCTCCACTCTGGAAGGTGCTGTCCTGGGCGTCGAGAATCAGCTTCCTGCCGTTGACCCCACCTTTGCTGTTGATATATGCAAAGTACGCCTTCGTGCCGTCTTCAGCTCCCTTGAACAAACCAGGGATAGGTGATCCCAAGTCGTCGACTTGTCCCACCGTCACGGAGTTGGCTGTCACTCCGGGCGCGGGACCCCGGCCACCATTTGCATGGGCGGACGATGTGGGCTCAGTGGGCGTCTTGGGAGGGGATGCTGCCGAGCCGGCTGACGAGCATGCCGCCACGCTGATGGCAAGCATCACGAGCATCAGCGGCGACATCGCGCTCGCGGTGCGACGCCGGCGCACCCGGCTGCCCGGGTACCGCCGATCCGGGATCGTCGTCCGATCGCAGATTGCCCGGAACTGCCGGTTGACCATCGCGGTAACCTACAGTTCGGACCAGTGTCCGCCTGACCGGAATCATCCACTCCAGTGTCGCCAGGGGAGCCCCTGGGAAGTTCCGGCAGCACCGGCGGCGCGTCCGGAGGCGGTCTGCGCCTGCTCGGGTGTGGTTCAAGACTCGGCGGGCACGTGCCGATGGGAGGACGGTGAGCCTCGCCACAGGCATGACGCCGCCTATCCGCGGACCATGGGTGCCCTGACCAGGGATATCTCTCGCAGTGGCCGATCCCCGGTAGCCCCCAGACGTGCGGGAGCGTTCGGGTTGTTCCCGGTGCCGTCACCCTCGCTACTGTCTCGGCCCAGGACATGCAACGGGGACGGCAGTGACTCGGCTTGACCTTGGATCGAGCGAACGCGTCAGCGATGTCGTCCTGCCGCGCCGGCTCGGTTACCTCCCCCAGCTCGATGGGCTCCGAGCCGTCGCCATCGGTATGGTCATGCTGTTCCACCTTCTGCCACTGCGGGCCCCCGGTGGCTGGATCGGCGTCGACATCTTCTTCGTGCTGTCCGGGTTCCTGATCACGTCGCTGCTGCTCGACGAGCGTGTGATGACCGGCCGTGTGAGGTACGGCCGGTTCGTGCTTCGCCGGTTCTTCCGGCTCTACCCCGGGCTGGTCGCACTCCTGATCGGAGCGACGATCTGGGCCGAGATCGTCGGTATCCCCCATTGGGGGACCGTGGTTTCATGGACCGTAGAGGTCCGCCGCAACATCGTCGACATGAGCCAGAACTCCAACCTGCTCAAGGACAACGTCCTGGGCCCGACCTGGACCCTCGCCATGGAAGATCAGTTCTACGTGGTGTGGCCCATCGTGTTGATCGTGGCGTCACGCTTCATGAGCCGTCGCGGGATCGCCGGCCTCGCCGCCGCCGGAGCCCTGGCGTCGCTCCTGGTCAAGTGTGCTCTGTACGGCAACGGTGTGGCGGTCCGGCGCCTCATCTTCGGGCCTGACTGCACTGCCGGCTTGTTGTTGATCGGATGCGTGGCTGGGCTGCTGTTCGTCAACCGCGATCTCGACCGCCTCCGGGGGGGCGTGCTGACACGCTTCGCTCCGCCGTGCGTGATGGCCTTGCTCGGCGTGGCCTTCGTACTGGCCCAGGAGACGGATCGTTGGCTGTATGTCGGCCCGACCACGGTGTTGGCGCTCGCCAGTGCGGTCCTGATCGTCGGCGTGGTCCTCGCCCCGACGACATGGTTTGCCCGCCTGCTGTCGTGGGGCCCCCTTGTCCTTGTCGGGAAATGGTCGTACTCGCTGTATCTGTGGCACACCCTGGCCTACTTCATCGTCAGCAATTCCGTGGCTCGGGGACGAGCGGGCTTCGTGGGTGTGGCTGAGAAGCTGGGGTTGGCCTTCGCCCTGGGAATCACCTCGTACTACCTGATCGAACGTCCCGTCAGGAACCTCGGTCGATCCGTCTTGGCACGCTCGCGCCAAGAGGTCGTGGCGACGGTCATGTCGGCCGACTGACCCTGGTTCGAAGCCGAGGATGTGATGTCTCGGGGGTTCGCACGGTCGCTCTCGACGGTCGGCACTCTCGGCACTGAATCGATCGGAGTCTCGTCAGCGCTTCGCAGGGGGAACGCCCGCGTCGATCGCTTCGCGGGTGGGGGCATGGTGCGCCGGCCACCACGCCGGGTCGTGCGCTGGGCGGCGGAACAGCCAGAGGTTGCCGAGTGCCCGGGCCTCGCCGTGGAAGGCGTCGCGCACCGCGCACTCGACCCCACCCCCCAGGTCCGTGCGCCCGGCGTGGGAGTTCTGGTAGTCGTCGCCGCAGATGATTGCTCCTGGCGCAAGCATCGGGAGGGCGGCGTCGATGAGGGCCTTGGTGGCTGCATAGGTGTGGCCGGCGTCGAGGTGGATGAAGGCGATCGTACGGTCGAAGGTGCGCAAGAATTCGCCGCCCTCCTGTCGGTGTGCCGACACGTGCGGATACGGGGCGATGTTCTGGAGGAACGTCTGGTACACGTCTCGCGTGCGCGCGGCGGTGACGCTGGGGTGAGCGGCGCCCTCGTCAGTGTTCCCCAGCCACCAGTCGACGGCGTGGAGGCTCCGGTCGGTGCCGGCCAGTCCGTGGGCCAGGGCGACTGTCGATCGGCCTTCCCAGCAGCCGATCTCGACGAGCTCGCCGTCCACTTCCTCGGCTACGACGGTCCGCAGCAGGCCGACGAGGTCGTGTAGCTGGGGTTCGGGGTACCACTCCTCGTGGAAGGCCGCCTCTGGAAGCTCCCCGGGTGGGCCACCCGGGAAACGAGCGGTGAAATGGTCGGGGAACTCGTCGTGGACCCGTGCGAGCTGGATGTCGTGGACGGTCATTCCGTTCGCCACGAGCGACTCCACGGCGTCGTGTACCTGAGGACTGTCGTATTCGGCGTGCGAGTAGGACCGAAGCTTCTGGTGGATCTGCTCCTCGCCTCCGAAATACGACAGGTGCCAGCCGGCGGCGGTGACGGCGGGGAGCGTCGCGGTGCGCCGCAGGGCGTCGAGCGACCACGGCAGGTCGCGGGCCCGGAGCGCCTTGGGGTGTCGCCACTCCTGCGGGGAGCGCCAACCCAGCGAGTAGTAGTAGAAGGCCATGTCCAGGCTGACGGGTCCCGACTGGGTGGCGGTGATGATGTCGTCGATAGTGGCGCGGCGCACGATCTCGTCCACGTCGCAGACCAGGACCAGATCGTCGGGTGCCGCTCCCGACAGAGCCTGAAGACCGGCGTCGCGCTGCACGCGCTCACGCTCCCACGCCGATAAGGCAGGATCCGTCTGGACCGCCACATGGTGGAAGGCGACGTCGAACCGGTCGAAGCGGCCGCTGTTCTCGGCAAATGTGAGGGATTTGCGGTCCCCCCGGAATGTCTGTTCCGACTCGACCACGACGACGTGGTTCACGATGCCCTCGAGCTCCTCCAAGCGAGCCTCGAGCATGTCGAGCTCGTTGTAGAAGAGCACGCAATCCCACACCGCGGGTGCGCTCAAGGACGGCAACGGCTCACGTTTGCGGGCGGTGACGACGAACGAGCGGGTGTTGAGCTGTTCCAACCGGTGACGGTCGACATGCTTGAGCAGGACGTGGCCGAGGTCCAGGTCGACGGCCTTGCCCTCCGGCGGCGCCTCCACCGGGAACAGCACGGCATCCCGGAGGGGCTCTACGGCCTCGACCTCGAGCCCAGCGGCGCTGAACATGTGGCCAACCGTCGCGGGAGCGAAGAACCGGAGGTGGCTCCGGTCGACCGCTCCCCCGCCGTCGTAGTCGAAGCTGCCCGCCACCAATGAGGCGATGACGCCCAGATGGGCAATGTTGGGGAGGTTGGCCACGACCACCCCGCCCGGGCGGAGCATGCGGCCGAGCTCGCCCACCACAGCCCAGGGATCCTCGACGTGCTCGAGGACGTCCGTCGCCACCACGGCGTCGACGGGCCAACGACCGTCGTCATCGTCGTGACGTCCGTCGGGCTCGGCTCCCACGGAGGCGTCGGCGACGGCGACGGGGCGTACCAGGGCGGGTTGCCGGTACGCAATGGTCGCGCCGAGCGGACCGGGGCCACCCACCTCGAGGATCGTGCGTGCCCCGAGGGGTACGTGGGAAGCGATCTCCCGGACGGCGCCCGACGCCGTCTCGGTGACCGGCGTCGGTACAGACTCACCCAGCGACTCCAGCACGGCCCGCGCCCCGGGATCCGAGTACCGCTGCCACGCCGCGTGCGCCGCCTCGACCCGCTCGGCGGTCGACCGCGACGTGTCGCGGGTCCTCGCCATCAATGGGCACAGGGCGTCGAGCCCGCGTGCCCGCACCCGGCCCGCCCAGTCGATCAGGTCCGTCAACGGCAGTCGGGGCGCGATCTGCACGAACGCCGCCAGGACGACAAGGGCCGCCGGTTGCGTCTTCCAGCACTGGTCGATGACGAGACATGCACGCTCGGCATCGTGCAACTCGGTCGCCGCACTCAGCAACTCGGGCAAGTGGTCGATCCCGGCCGTCGCCACCAGGGACAGAATCTCCGGGTCAGGATGCGCGCCGGTGGCTGGCGGTACGGCGTGCGACGAACGACCCGTGTCGAAAGCGGTCAGCTTGGCCGCGAACCATTCACGACTGTGATGGGTGGCCAGCGGGGCGGCAGCGTTGCCGTCGACTGGCGCTTTGCTCGCAGAAGTCACCGATGGCTCCTCCGCCTCGACGGGCGTGACCGATACCCTTACTTCGGGTCGGTCCGGCGCGCTCTTGAGCCGCCACGGGGCGGCGGGGGAATTCTGCACCGCAGGTGGTGGAACCCATCTCGGAGAGTGAGGCTTGGCCCCATTCAGCGCTGCAGACGATGACACCACGAGCAGCGAGTCCTGACACGCACAGTGATCCTCATCAAGGTCCTCGGATCAGGTGTCGATCCCTTGCTTCATGACGGCAACCCTTGGACTGCTCGCCGAGGATCGACGGACCACCGTTGTCGACGATGAGACCGGGCATGCCCGCGCTCTGCGGGAGGCGGTTGACTCCGACACGTCACCGTGGCGCTTGGCCGCCCTGGCCAACCACGTCGACCCCCACGTACGCATGGCTGTTGGCGCGAACCCTTCGGCGCCGGCTCTCACCATCTTGCGGCTCCGACGTGACCTCGACCCCCGTGTCCGAGTGGTCTTGTCTGCATATCGCGAGATAGACCGATGAAGGTCTGGATCGACCAGGACCTCTGCACCGGTGACGGTCTGTGTGAAGAGATCGCTCCGGCCGTCTTCACGCTGCTCGACGACGGCCTTGCCTATGTGAAGGAGAGCGACCACATTCGTCGTGACCCGGGCGGCGCCGCAGGCATGGCACCGGTCCCCGAGGAGTTGGAGGATACCGTTGCCGAAGCGGCTGAGGAATGCCCTGGCGAATGCATCTATATCGAACAGACCTGAGAATCCGCTCGGTCCTGGGTCACGTGCGTACTCGGAGCGAGGATGAGATCCGACGAGGCCGAAGTGCCCGAAAATGTTCCGACCCGGCGATACGGGGCGGGCGGCCCGAGTCCGGGGCGCCCGACCACTGCACTCTGAGGACGGTCCTCTCCGGCTCGACGGCGAGGATCTTGCAGGAACCGCAACTACGGCTTGGTCACGGTCCACCCCCGTCGCCGAAGCTCGGCGGCGATCTGCACGTCAGGCATGCGACGGATCAACTGCTCGGTGCCAGACAGCTCTGACGCCGGGAGGACAACAGCCGATTCGCCACCGAACTCTGCGGTTTGCAGGCGGTCGATGAACCCTGCAGCTTCGTCGCGAGTGAACTTGCCAGAAGCCTGACGCTGTGTGAACCCCATCGGGCCACGCGCCTCGCGAAAGTCGGCATGGCCTGCGCCATTGAGGAGGGCCAGCAGCTCCCGCACCTGGCTTGCCGAGGCGGGTGGGCCTGATTGTTGGCCGAATGCCATGGTTGGCAGTCTTGCCGAAGTTGCGAAGGGTCGCTCATCCTCTCCGTCGCTCGGTCGGCGAATACCTACAGGGCACAGTCACAGCCCGGAGCACGAAGAGCAGGACCGGCATCCGCCTTTTGGATCCCGGCAGGCGGCCGTCGAGGCGCCGACCGGATCTTCATGGCCACCAACGCTGCGGGCGTCGCCACACGGCATGTCACGATCGCAAGGAGCCCATGTGCCGGTCACCCCGCCCGACCGGGGACGAGCCTGTGGCATCGAAGCGATGTGCCGAGGATTCAGGTCGATACGTCGCAGGTCGGGATCCAACTGTTCGCCGAAGAAACTTCAATCACAATTCGGAAGACGGCTGATCGTGGGGGTCCGCCCACGGCAACCCGGACAGAACGGCCACGGGCTCTCTAGCCGAATGCGGGCAGCGCTGCTCAAGCGCGAATATCAATCGGTCGGAAGTCAACCTGAGCCTCGGTACTGGGCGCGATATATCGGCACATCTCGCACGGGATCGATAATCCCGCCACAAGCGCGTTATGCGCTGGAATGCTTGTCCAGAGGGATAGGTCGTGCTAGCTCGACTCGGTGGACAACCGACTCCTGACGGCTGATCGAGCACGGGTAACAACCGCGAGGTCATCGTGAAGAACACTGACGAGGTTCGTCCCGGCGAGGATGACACCCAGCTCGAAGGCGAGCTGCCCGGGGTCGGTGCCAACTGGGAGTTCACCCTTCTCAAGGGCGACCTTTGTTTCACGCTCCAGCAAGTCACGCCACTGCTGCTGGATGCGGGCCACCTCGTCATGGACACGGCCAGGGCGACCACCAACCTCGGCCGAGGCGGCCACGAAGAAGCAGCCACCGGGAAAGATTCGGCGCTCCACGTAGGAGAGGAAACCTTCACACAGCGCGAGCAGGCGCTCGCGCCCAGGCTCGGTCGCATCCAGTGCAGGGGTGACCACTTCCGTGATGAAGCTGTCGCGTGCTGCGTTGATCGTCGCCAGTTGGAGTTCTTCTTTGGAGCCGAAGAGCGCGTAGACACTGCTCTTCGCTATGCCGGTGGCGTCGGCAAGCCGGCCGATCGAAAGCCCTTCGATTCCCTCGATCGTTGCCAGCTGCGCTGCCTGTTCCACGATGCGGGCACGCGACCGTTCTCCCGGGGCTCGGGTTTGCTTTCTCGGGGTGTCCTCCTCAGGCATCGGCGTATCGTCCCCGTTCTCTCGGCTGGCCACCTTGCATCTTAGACGAACGATCGTTTAGAGTTTCTTGTACGGTCGTTCGTCTAAAGAGAGGTCCGATGTCGCAGATCACCATGGACTGGGAGGAAGCAGGGCGGGGTTGGGGAGCCCGAGCCACCGACTGGGCCTACCTGTTCGAGCACTATGCCCGTCCGGCGAACGAGGTCGTCTTCGACCACCTGGCCGTCGGTCCCGGCGTCCGACTCTTGGACATAGCGTGTGGGGCCGGTCTGGCCGCACAGTTTGCCGCTCGCCGGGGGGCGGTCGCTTCGGGACTGGATGCATCAGAAGCTCTCGTCTCGATCGCCCGAGCCAGGACACCGAGCGGCGACTTCCGGATGGGTGACATGTTCGCCCTCCCGTTCCCTGACGCCGCCTTTGACCTCGTCACCAGCTTCAATGGGATCTGGAAGGGGTGCGAGGGGGCGCTTCGAGAAGCCCGGCGCGTCCTCGTCCCAGGCGGACGGCTGGGCTTGACCTTTTGGGGCCGTTACGAACATCTCGGTCTGATGCCCTACTTCTTGAAGGTCATCGAGTTGTCGCCTCCCAGCCATGGTGAAGCAAGCCGTGAGCAAGGTGACACCGGGCGTCTCGGGGTTATCGAGGACATGCTGCTATCGACGGGGTTCCACCCACTTGAACGCGGGACGGTGAACGTCACAAGCGAGTGGCCGGATCTTGAGACCGCGGTCCGGGCGCTCGCCGCCGCAGGACCATCTATCCCGGCCATCGAAGCCGTCGGCTACGAAGCCTTCTGCGATGCGTTGGGCGAGGTGATCGAGCCCTTGCACGTCGACGGTCTGGGGATCCGCATCTCC
>DATKSK010000073.1 GCA_035531755.1 Acidimicrobiales bacterium
GCCTTGGCGGGTCGAGGTCTCCTGGCCCTGGCGGGACTTGACCATCAGCTCGTGGTGGTAGCCGCGGGCGATGCCGATGTTCACGTGGCGCAGCACGATGGTGCCGAAGGACTCTTCGAGCGGCTCGTCCGCCGCGCACAGCCGCACGCCCGCCTGGCGCAGCTCGTCTTCGACTCGGAAGGCGACCGACGAGTTACGCGACAGACGCGAGATGGATTCGACGATCACGCGGTCGAAGCGGAGTGGTCGCTTGGCACTGTCGGCCAGGAGGTCTTGGAGTCCACCGTCTCGGGGGATCGGGATGTCGAAGCCGGCCAAGCCGCCCGATCCTCGGGCCGCGTAGGTGCGGGTGCCTGACTCGATGTCGTAGTAGTGGGCGACGATCCGTCCGCCCGCCTCTTCGACCTGGCGCTCGGCGTTGGCCAGCTGGCGAGGGAAGGAAAGCGTGGGGTCCTGCTCGTCCTCGGTCGAGACCCTCCCATACCAGGCGTAGCGGGGAGTTGGGCTGGCGGACGTGGTCATGGCAGGACCTCCTCGTCCTGTCCTACCTCTGTCTCGGCAAGGGAAGCGAGCAAGGCCGAAAGTGCCCTTCCCTGGGCCGCCGCCAGCGCCCGGCCGGCCTCGCCTCCCATCAGGCGGACCTGGCACCGGACGGTCAGGGCCGAGCCGGTGGGCGCGGGTTCGGGCGACTCGCGGGCGTGGCGGGTGCAGGCGTCGGTGGTGGCGAGGCGCCGAGCGGTCATCGGGCAACCCCCGCGGCAGGGGTGGCGAGCCGGGCCAGGGACCGGCGGGGAGCCTCCTTACCCACGGGCAGCCAGATGGCGTCGGCGGGGTTGCCCTTCCCGGCGACGGCAGTCGCCACTGGCAGGGCAGTAGCGCCGAGTGCCTGGCGCAGTCCCGGCTCGCGCCCCGGCTGGGCGAGCCAGAAGAGGACAGGCCGGGCGGTGCCGTCCGCCTCGGTGAGGTCGCGGTAACCAGCGAGCTTGCCGGCGACCCGAGGGAGCGGCTCGCTGCCAGTGTCGTACTCCAAGAAGAACTCGACGCGCTGTCCGTCCTCCTCCCAGATTCCGTAGGCGTCGGGACGGACCAGCTCGCCCCATTCGGCTGCGCAGCGCCGTTCCGACCACCAGGCGGTGACCGCCGGACCGGGGCGCTCGCGTGCCGCCTTGTGCAACGCGCAGAAGAAGCCGTTCACCCCGAGAGTGTGGGTCGTCCGCTGTCCGGCAGCCAGCGCAACCACCCGGTCGCGGAGCACCGAGGACCGTGGCGCCTCGATGCCGCGTTCGGCAGCAACGATTGCGGCGCCGGCCGGTCCGAGGCTGTAGCGCCACGACTCCGAGCCCGTTGGTCGAAGCGGGCGGAAGCGGTCGAGGACCCCGAGGCGCCAGAGCGCGACCAGTCGGTGCTGGGTGGAGACGAGGCTCGTGAAGCACAGGTCGCAGACCTGCTCGGTGGTGAGAACCCTGTGTTCCCACAGCACGCGGCAGAGGAGCCGGTCGCGTTCGGTGAGGCGACCGAAGATGTCGAGCGCAGATGCGCCGCGCCGCCGAGGAGAAGAAGAGACAGTCATGGATTGCTCCAGGAGTCGGGGTCCACCGACGCCGGGGTGCGAGGCCGGCCACGCTGGCGGTCGTCGGGTGTCGGTGCCGGCGTCTCAGGGGCGCCGACCAAGACGCCGGGGGAGACGCCATCCGAGACGCCACCAGACCCGCCGCCGTCCTTCCTGCGGTGTGCGCGTCGTCGGACGAGCAGGTCGTGACGCCGATCCGCCCGGCTTCGCCCGGCGTTCTCGCGTGCTTGCTCACGCGCCTCGGCTACTCGTCCGGGCACGGCCGGGCGCAGTGGTCGGGTCCGCAGCGTGAAGGCGTGGAGGTCACGCCCGCCGACCACCAGCCGGCATGCCACCTGGTGGGCGTCGAGGTGACAGAGGTCGTAGGGCTTCAGGTACGGCTCGGTGTGGCGGGCGAGGACCCTGGCGTCCTCGGGTGAGACCGAGAAGTAGACCTTGTTGCGGGCATTGGCCGAGGTCGCCTCGAAGAGGTCCTTCGGCAGTTGGCCGAGATGCTGGTGGGCCAGGACGACCGAGAGGTGGTAGCCGCGCGCCTCGGCGAGCAAGTCGTCGATGGCGGTCGGCAGCGCCAGGAAGTTCTGGCATTCGTCGACGTACAAGGTGGCGTCGGGACGGACCGAGTCGTCGGCCCGGGCAGTGGCGGCCTGCCAGACCGAGGCGACGAGAAGGGCGCCCACGAGCCGCGCGGTGTCCTCACCGAGAATGCCTTTGGGCAGCCGAGCGAGGAGCACCCCACCCGAAAGGACCTCCATCATGTCGAAGCTCGAGGCAGCCGAGCCGAAGAGGTCCCGGGCGAAGCGTCGGGCGAGCACGGCCCGCAGCTTGTTCATGATGGGCCCGATCACCTGGGCCTGACCCGCCGGGTTCAGGGCGTCATAGGCGTCCCAGAAACCCTTCAACCCCGATCGCTCCGACAGGCCGGCGACGAGCGGCGCCCGGAAACGCCGGTCGGTGAGCAGCACCGGGACATCGGCCAAGGTGGCGCCCGGCAGTCGCCGGAGCGTGGCGCACGCTGAGCGCAGGACGTCCTCGGTCCGCGGTCCCCACCAAGCCGAGAAGATCCGGGCGAAGACCGACACCACATGGTCGACGGCGACCTCGGCTGGCTCTCCATCCAGCACGTTGAGAGCCGGCGGGGCTTCGGTCTCCTTCGGGTCGATGAGCACCAGACGTTCGAGCGCCCGCTCGGGCAAGCGAGCGAGGAGATCCTCGACCAGATCGCCCTTCGGGTCGATCAGGACCACCCCGCGCCCGGCTTTCATGTCGGCGAGCGCCAGGTTGGCGAGCAACGTCGACTTCCCAGCTCCGGTGGCACCGATGACGTGAGTATGGAACCGGCCGCCTGCGGTCCCAAGGGCCACGGCTTGGCGCGGCCCGACCTCGGTGTCCCCGAGCACCCGAATCCCACTCTCAGAAGAGCGCATCGTCGTCCTCCTCAAAGTTCTGCGACCCGGCGCGTTCAGCGAGCACACCGGAGGGCGGGCCGACCATCGCCGCGCTGGCGTGGACGAGCCCGGGGATCGCCGCGTCCCACGGCAGATGCGCCAACGCGGCAACCTCGGAGAGGCCCAGTACTTGGCCATACGTGATTGCCCGGTGTTCGAGGCGGCGCCGGCACCCACGCGAGTGGCGAGCGATGAGGTGGTTGCGCCCGGCATAGACACCGAAGGTGGCGGTGAGCTCGTGGGCACGCGAGCGCAGACGCCGTCGGGTATGGCGGTCGGTAGAAGCGGACGAAAGCCCGTAACGGAGGGCGATCTCGAAGGAAGGAAGGTCGCTCGCCTTTTGCACCACGTGACGGACATCTGCCGAACGCATGGGGTCGGGACTCGATGGCCTCTGCGGCGTCGTCTGCCACGCGGCAAGCAACCGGGGCACAAGAGCCATCGGGCGGCCGGTGTGAAGGAATCGGGCAGCGCGCCCGATAGAGCGGGTCGCCCGGGCACCGGCCGGCGCAACGACAACCTGCAGGGCGCCCTCGTCGGACTCGTCGCCGGTGAAGAGGGCACCCAGGATGGTGCGCAACGGGTCGGCATCGTGGTCGGTCCGAAGTGGCAGCCACGACGGCGACGCGAGGCGTAGCTCGCCACAGGTGACGGTTCGTCCTCGGAGGACAGAGGGGCGATTGGGCTCGATCCGGCACCGGCTGCCCGGCCACGCCGACGAGACGGCACGGGCGACGGCGTGGGCGGAGAGGCTCGGTGGCACCCAGATGCGCAGTCCGATGCCGTTGGCCGAGGACGTCACCTCGAAGGCCACCGAGTGCGGAGCAGCAAGCAGGTGGTGACGAGCGGCAAGGACGGGATGGAGGTTGCGCCAAAACGATACGGCACCCCTGGGGTCGACGGCGGGCGGCACGTCGACTTCGACGAGCTGGCCGGTTGAAGTCGACCGGTACCGGGCGAGGACCCGCACGAGCACCACCAGGGCAACGAGGACTGCGAGCACCACGGCGACCGTGGCTGCAACGGGTAGGACGGCGTGGGCGATGCGGGCCAAGTGCTGGCCGAGGTCGGCCCACCAGGTGGCGGGATGGGCGAGGAAGCGTGCGAGCGGTCCGTTGCGGACGGTCGGCGGTGGCGGGTTGAGCGTGGTGGTGGGCGGCAAGCTGGATCCTCCTCTGATCACGAGATGAGCGGGAGGACCGGACTGCTCCAGCGAAAAACCTCCCAATTAGAACACCCCCCCTCCCATCGCAAAGATCGATGAAGCGTCCGAAAACGAGACAACTCAGGTCGCTACGCTGGGGAGACGATGCGTCGCTATTTGTCCGAAAGTGCCAAGGCGGAGGGTCTACTGGCGGAGGGTCGGGCGATCGAAGCGGCTCTGGCCTGGGGCCGCGCCGCCCGAGCTGCGCCCCATCGGGCTGCCCGCCTCGAACTGCTGTGCGCCATGCGCAGCAGCGCCGAGCTCGCACTGCACCAGGCCATCTACGAGGCCAACCAGGACGGCTGCTCGTGGCGCATGCTCGGCCACTACACCGACATGTCCTGGCAGACCCTGCACCGCCGCTACCGGGGCAAGCCCCTACGCCTGCCTCCACCCCCCGACCCAGACGTGGCACGTGAGGAACGCCGCCGGCGGCGGCGCCCACGCAAATCGCCACGATGATCGTGGGCAACGAACCCCAGTGGCGCTCCAGACGGCCAGAGCCGTGCGTCAGTAGCCTTGGGAGATCAACGGCCCAGGTCAGAGGGAGAGGGGACCGACGCCAGCATGGCTGAGACCAGGATCAACAACCATGCGGCCTTCATCTGGGCTGTCGCCGACTTGCTTCGGGGCGACTACAAGCAATCCGAGTACGGCAAGGTCATCCTCCCCCTGACCGTTCTCCGGCGCCTCGACTGCGTGCTGGAGCCGACCAAGGCGGCCGTCCTCGCCCGAGCGGCCAAGCTCCGCGGCCAGGTGGAGAACGTCGAACCCGTGCTCTGCACGGTTGCTGACCAGCGCTTCTACAACGTCTCGCCGCTCGACTTCCC
>DATKSK010000074.1 GCA_035531755.1 Acidimicrobiales bacterium
TGCCGGCCGCCGCGGCCAGCACGCACTGGGCCGCCGACAGTCGGGCGATGGGGACCCGGAACGGCGAGCAGCTCACGTAGTCGCAGCCGGCGTCGAAGAACACCGAGATGGACTCGGGGTCGCCGCCGTGCTCTCCGCACACGCCGATCTTGAGCGACGGCCGCGTGGCGCGGCCGCGTGCCACACCGATCCGCACCAGCTCGCCCACGCCGTCGGCGTCGACGATCTCGAACGGGTTGTGCTTGAGGAGTCCCTTCTCGAGGTAGGTCGACATCATGCGGCCCTCGACGTCGTCGCGGCTGAAGCCGAAGGTCATCTGGGTGAGGTCGTTGGTGCCGAACGAGAAGAACTCGGCCACCTCGGCGATCTCCCCCGCACGCAACGCCGCCCGCGGCGTCTCGATCATGGTGCCGATGAGCACCTGGAGCCGCCCGTCGCGGTCGCTCTTGCGCCGGGCAGCGGTGACCGGTCGCCCGTCGGCCGGGGACACCGGGGCCAGCGCCGCGGTGACGGCCTCCTCCACCCACCGCCGCGCCAGGGCGAGCTCCTCGCGGCTGACGGTGAGCGGGATCATGATCTCGATGACGGGCGTGCCGCCGGCCGCCACGCGGTGGACGGCCGCCTCCATGAGCGCCCGGACCTGCATGGCGTAGAGGCCGGGCTTGATGACCCCGAGGCGCACGCCGCGCGTGCCGAGCATGGGGTTGAATTCGTGCCACTGCTTGGCCGCCTCGAACAGCGCCTGCTCCTCGTCGGTGAGGCCGACCGTCGCCTCCTTGATGGCGAGCTCGCCGGTGTCGGGCAGGAATTCGTGCAGCGGGGGGTCGAGGAGGCGCACGGTCACGGGCAGGCCGTCCATCGCCTGGAGGATCTCGATGAAGTCGGCGCGCTGCGCCACGCGCAGCTCCTCGAGAGCGGCGTCCTCCGCCGACGGGTCCTCGGCCAGGATCATGCGGCGCACGATGGGCAGGCGGTCCTCGGCGATGAACATGTGCTCCGTGCGGCACAGGCCGATGCCCTCGGCGCCCAGGCGCCGACCGTTGGCGGCGTCCGGGCCGTTGTCGGCGTTGGCCCGGACCTGGAGATGCCCCTTGCGGATGGTGTCCGCCCACCCGAGGAGGGTCTCGGACTCCGCCGACGGCTTGGCCTCCGCCAGCGGCACCGAGCCCAGGACGACCTCGCCGGCGGTCCCGTCGATGGAGATCCAGTCACCCTCGGCCACCACCGTGGTGCCCACCTTGAACGACTTCCCGCTGATCCGGACCTTCTCGGCACCCACCACGGCGGGCTTGCCCCAACCGCGGGCCACGACGGCCGCGTGTGACACGAGCCCACCGCGCGCCGTGAGGATGCCCTCGGAGGCGAGCATGCCGTGCACGTCCTCGGGCGACGTCTCGCTGCGGACCAGGATGGCGCGCTCGCCGCGCTTGGCGGCCGCCTCGGCGTCGTCGGCGGTGAAGTAGACGCGGCCCACCGCCGCGCCCGGCGACGCCCCGAGCCCGGTCGTGAGCACCGTGTGGCCCGACTCGGCGAACTGGGGGTGCAGCACCTGCTCGAGGTGCTCGGCGGTCACGCGCTGCACGGCCTCGGCGCGCGACAGGCGGATGCCGGGGTCCGTGGTCATCTCCACCGCCATGCGCAGCGCGGCCCGGCCCGTGCGCTTGCCCACGCGGGTCTGCAACATCCAGAGCTTGTCCTGCTCGATGGTGAACTCGGTGTCGCACATGTCGCGGTAGTGGCGCTCCAGGCGGGCGAAGATGCCGACGAGCTCGGTGTGGATCTTCGGGAAGCGCTGCTTCAAGGCGGAGAGCGGCTCGGTGTTGCGGATGCCGGCCACCACGTCCTCGCCCTGGGCGTTCACGAGGAAGTCGCCGTACTCGCCCTTGGCGCCGGTGGCCGGGTCGCGGGTGAACCCCACGCCCGTCCCCGACCGGTCGTCGCGGTTCCCGAACACCATGGCCTGCACGTTCACAGCCGTGCCGAGGTCATGGGCGATGCCCTCGTGCTCGCGGTAGGCGATGGCCCGGGGGCCGTTCCACGAGCCGAACACGGCCTCGATGGCGCCCCGCAGCTGCTCGTCGGGGCCCTGGGGGAACGCCGTGCCGGTGTGGTGCCGGACGATCTGCTTGTAGGCCTCCACGAGCGAGCGCAGCTCCCCCACGGGGACCTCGGCGTCGGAGGTGGCGCCGGCCCGGGCCTTGGCCTCGTCGAGCAGGGTGTCGAAGGCCTCGCCGGGGAGGCCGAGGACGATGCGCCCGTACATCGACACGAAGCGGCGGTAGGAGTCGTAGGCGAAGCGCTCGTCGTCGGTCTGCTTGGCCAGGCCCTCCACCGACTCGTCGTTGAGCCCGAGGTTGAGGACGGTGTCCATCATGCCCGGCATCGAGAACTTGGCCCCCGACCGCACGCTCACCAGCAGCGGGTCGACGGCGTCGCCGAGGCGCTTGCCCATCTTCTTTTCGAGGCGGGCCCGGGCGCGGGTGACCTCGCCGGTCAGGCCCTGGGGCCATCCCCCCGCCATGTGCGCCCGGCAGGCGTCGGTGGTGATGGTGAACCCGTAGGGCACCGGCAGCCGGAGCACCGACGTCATCTCGGCCAGGTTGGCGCCCTTGCCGCCGAGGAGGTCCTTCAGCTCCATGGGAGGCCGGCGGTGCGTGTGGTCGAAGTCGTAGACGAACGGCATGGGGGGCTCCTGGCCGTGCGGTGGGGGCACGTGTGACGGGGGTCCGGGGACGCCGCGAGCCTACCGGCCTCGGCGCGGGCCCCCGGGGCAGGCGCAGGCGCCCGCCCGCTACCGGCGCAGGCGCCCGGCGAGCTCCTCGGCGACCCGGTCGATGGGCACGCGCACCTGCTCGGTCGTGTCCCGGTCGCGCACGGTGACGGCCCGGTCCTCCAGGGACTCGAAGTCGACGGTCACGCAGTATGGCGTGCCCACCTCGTCCTGGCGCCGGTAGCGCCGCCCGATCGACTGCGTGACGTCGAAGTCGCACACCGCCACCGGCTGCAGGAGCCCGAGCACCTCGCGCGACAGCGGCACCAGCGCGTCGTTCTTCGACAGCGGCAGCACGGCCGCCTGGTACGGGGCGAGCCGGGGGTCGAGGTGCAGCACCGTGCGCCGCTCCCCGCCGATCTCGTCCTCGTCGTAGGCGGCCAGGAGGAACGCCATCATGGTGCGCGTCGCCCCGGCGGCGGGCTCGATCACGTACGGCACGTAGCGCTCGCCCGACGCCTGGTCGAAGTACTCCAGGCGCTCGCCCGAGTGCTCGGCGTGCGCTTTCAGGTCGAAGTCGGTGCGGTTGGCGATGCCCTCGAGCTCGTCCCATCCCCATGGGAAGTGGAACTCGACGTCGGCCGTGCCCGCGGAGTAGTGCGACAGCTCGTCGGCCTCGTGGTGCCGCAGCCGCAGCTTGCCCTCGGGGATGCCGAGGCCGAGGTACCAGGCCATGCGCTCGTCGAGCCAGTAGTGGAACCATGTGTCGGCCTCGTCGGGCGGGACGAAGTACTCCATCTCCATCTGCTCGAACTCGCGCGTGCGGAACACGAAGTTCTGGGGCGTGATCTCGTTGCGGAACGACTTGCCCACCTGGGCGATGCCGAAGGGCGGCTTCTTGCGGGTGGTGGTGAGGACGTTCATGAAGTTCACGAACATGCCCTGGGCCGTCTCCGGGCGCAGGTAGGCGACGGTGGCGTCCTCCTCCACGGGGCCGGCGTAGGTCTTGAACATGAGGTTGAAGGCCCGGGGCTCGGTGAGGTCGGTCGACCCGCAGTTGGGGCACGAGCCCTCGATCTTGTCGGCGCGCCAGCGCTCGTGGCAGTGGCGGCAGTCGACGAGGGGGTCGGTGAAGTTCGCCAGGTGGCCCGACGCCTCCCAGATCTTCGGGGACGACAGGATGGCGGCGTCGATGCCCACCACGTCGTCGCGCAGCTGGACCATCGCCCGCCACCAGGCGTCCTTGACGTTGCGCAGCATGAGCACGCCGAGCGGCCCGTAGTCGTACGTCGAGCGGAACCCGCCGTAGATCTCGGCCGAGGGGAAGATGAACCCCCGGCGCTTGGCCAGGTTGACGACCCGGTCCATCAGATCGGGATATGGCAGATCGGGATATGGCCCCCCTGGTTGCTCGTTCATGCGACGAGGTTACCGGGCACGCGCAAGCGCACCGCACTGATCAGTGCGCAAGGGCACCGTGCCCTCCTGGGTGCGCAAACGCACCGTGCCCTCCTGGGTGCGCAAACGCACCGTGCTCTCCTGGGTGCGCAAGCGCACCGTGACCTCGTTGGCGAGGAGCCGGCCCCGCACCGTCAGCACCGCCCGGTCCCCGCGCCGCTCGACCAGCCCGTCGAGATCGGGGTCGTCGGGCACCGCCGATGCAGGCACTCCCGCGGACGTGCGCAGCGCCAGGGCGAGGCCCTCGAACGCCCGCTGACCCTCCGACAGCACCTCGTCGCCCGCGGTGGCGCGGCGGCCGGCGCGCACGGCCTCGATGTAGCGCTCGGGCGTCCGGGTGTTCCACCAGCGCCGGCCCCCCCGGTGCGAGTGGGCTGCGCAGCCGATGCCCCGGTAGTCGCCCTGGGCCCAGTACAGGGCGTTGTGCCGGCACTCGTGGCCCGGCACCGCCCAGTTCGACACCTCGTACCAGCGGTAGCCGGCGGCCGACAGGGCGGCGTCGACCATGGCGTAGCGCCGGGCGCAGGCATCGTCGTCGGGGTGGCGCGCCGGGTCGCGCGCCAGGGCGGTGCCGGGCTCCACCGTGAGGGCGTAGGCGCTCACGTGCCGGGGCCGGGGGTCGAGGGCGAGGACGGCCTCGAGGGTGGCGGCGAGGTCGGCGTCGGTCTCGGTGGCCGCCCCCAGGATGAGGTCGACGTTCACCGCGGGGATACCCGACTCGGCGGCCAGCGCCACGGCCCGGGCCACCTGCGTCGTGCCGTGGCGCCGCCCCAGGGCCTCGAGCACGTGCGGGACCATCGACTGCACCCCGAACGACACCCGGGTCACCCCGGCGGCCCGCCACCGGGCGAAGCGCTCGGCGGAGGCGTCCTCGGGATTGCACTCCACGGTCACCTCCGCCCCGGGCGAGCGAACCACGGCCTCGAGGACCCCGGCCAGCAGCTCCGCCGGCAGCCGCGAGGGCGTGCCGCCGCCCACGTACACGCTCGTGGCGGCGGGCAGGCCCTCGGCGCGCGTGGCGCGCCCCAGCTCGGTGGCGCACGCCTCGGCGTAGGCGGCCATGAGCGGGTCGCGGTCGGTCCACGTGGCGAAGGCGCAGTAGTCGCAGCGAGCCGCGCAGAACGGGACGTGGACGTAGATCCCGAAGGGTCGCTCCATGGGGAGCCGGTCAGGCCGTGGGGCTGGCGCGCAGGCTGCGCAACCGCCGGTCCAGATGCCCCTCCATGGCCTCGGTGACCAGGTCGGTCACCTCGGCGACGAGCGGCCCCTCGGGCTCGGCCAGCGCCGAGGCGAGGCCGCCGCCGAGGATGCGGCGCAGCAACGCGAGCGCCTCGGGCGACACCGACCGGCCCCGCCGGCACGACCGGCACAGCACGCCCCCCTCGACGAGGTCGAAGGCCACGAGGTCGTGGCGCACCCCGCACGACGCGCACTCGTCGAGCAGGGGCGCCGAGCCCTCGAGCGCCAGGGCCTTCAGGCAGAACGCCGGCACGAGGAGCGGGGCGTCCTCGGCGTCGAGGGCGCGCAGGGCGCCCACCACCATGTCGTAGAGCCGGGGATTGGCGTGGCGCTCCTGGGAGATCTGGTCCACCACCTCCAGCACGGTGAAGGCCTTGGACACCCGGCCCAGGTCCTCGCGCACGGCGCGGAACGTGTCGGTGACCTCGGCCTGGTTGACGATGTCGAGCTCGCGCCCCTGCCAGCACAACATGGTCACGTGGCTGAGCGGCTCGAGCCGGGCGCCGAACTTGGACTTGGTGCGGCGCACGCCCTTGGCCACGGCGCGCACCTTGCCGTGGCCCTTGGTCATGAGCGTCACGATGCGGTCGGCCTCGCCCAGGCGCATGGTCCGCAGGACGACCCCTTCGTCGCGGTACAGGCTCACCGGTCGCCCTCGGCATGCGGTGCGGGCTCGCCCTCGGCATGCGGTACGGGCTCGCCCTCGGCATGCGGTGCGGGCCCGGCCCCGGCGTCCTCCTCGAATCCGTAGGGGGCCCGGTCGGGGGTCTTGCGGCCGCCCACCATGTTGCCGAGGCCGATCATGGCCACGACGGCGGCCCCCGTGACGAGCACCGCCGTGGCCGCCGACACCCCGGCCACGGCCAGGACGATCAGCCCGCCGAAGGCACACAGCCCGAGGACCCAGGCGGCCACCTTCACGAGCGGACCCGCCCGTATCGGCGCTCGCGGCGCTGGAACTCGGCGACGGCCTCGAAGAGGTGCTCGCGCCGGAAGTCGGGCCACAGCACTTCGGTGAACACGAGCTCCGAATAGGCCAGCTGCCACAACAGGAAGTTCGAGATGCGGTACTCCCCCGACGTGCGCACCACGAGATCGGGATCGGGCTGCTCGGGGTAGTACAGGTGCGACCGGATCGCCTTCTCGTCGATCTTGTCGGCGGCGATGCCCGTGGCCACCAGGGCGCGCACGGCGTCGACGATCTCGGCCCGGCCCCCGTAGTTGAAGGCCATGGTGAGCGTCATGCGCCGGTTACCCTCGGTGAGGGCGACGGACTCGTCCATGCGCCGCAGGACCCGCCGCGGCACCCGCCAGTCGCGCCGGCCGGCGAAGCGGATCCGGACCCCCTTGTCGTGCAGCTCGTCGCGCCGGCGCACCAGGAGCGACTCGTTGAACCCCATCAGGTAGCGGACCTCGTCGCGGGGGCGGCGCCAGTTCTCGGTGGAGAAGGCGAACATGGTGAGCCACGAGATCCCGATGTCGAGCGCTCCGTTGACGGTGTCGAGGAGGGCCACCTCCCCCGCGGCGTGCCCCTCGGTGCGCGCCAGCCCCCGCTGGCTCGCCCAGCGCCCGTTTCCGTCCATGACGCAGGCCACGTGGGCGGGGACGCGCGCGGTGTCGATGCCGGACGGCGCTCGCCCGGCGGGAGGGAGGGCCACGTACCGAACCTACTTGGTGGCGACCGGGCCTCCGGGACGGGGCACCGGGCCGCCGGGAGCGGCGACCGGTCCCGCGGGCGCGCCCACCGGGCCTGCGGGCACGTCGACCGGGCCGGCGGGGCGGGGGACGGGGCCCGTGGTGGTGAAGCGGGCGGCGCGCCGGTGCACCCGGTACCCGGGCCGGCGCGGACGCACGGCGGGCGCCACCGGCGCGACCCGGTAGAACCAGCGCTTGCCGGCCTCGATGAGGGCCAGGTAGCAGACGACCATGCCCGCCAGGGCGAGGTAGAAGGTGCCCGGCAGCGGCCGGAAGCCGAGGGTGTGGGCGAGCCCGGTGGCGGGGACGATGGCGCCCACCGTCACCACGCCCAGGGCGGCGAGCAGGAGCGGCACGCTCGGGTGGCTGCGCACGAAGGGGATGCGGCGCGTGCGGATGGCGAAGATCACCAGGGTCTGGGTGGCGAGGGACTCCACGAACCAGCCCGTACGGAAGAGCGGGGCGTGGGCGTGGAAGACCCACAGCATCACGCCGAACGTGGCGAAGTCGAACAGCGAGCTGATGGGCCCGAAGAACAGCATGAAGCGGCGGATGAAGTGCACGTCCCAGCGAGACGGCCGGGCGAGCTGCTCGGGGTCGACGTGGTCGGTGGGGATGGCGAGCTGGCTGGAGTCGTAGAGCAGGTTGTTGAGCAGGATCTGCGACGGCAGCATGGGGAGGAACGTCAAGAACGCGGACGCCCCGGCCGCGCTGAACATGTTGCCGAAGTTGCTCGACGTCCCCATCAGGACGTACTTCAGGGTGTTGGCGAAGATGCGGCGCCCCTCCATGACTCCGTCGGCCAGGACGTCGAGGTCCTTCTCGAGCAGCAGCACGTCGGCGGCGTCCTTGGCGACGTCGGTGGCCGAGTCGACCGAGATCCCCACGTCGGCGGCGTGCAGCGCCACGGCGTCGTTGACGCCGTCGCCGAGGAAGGCCACGTCCACCCCGGTCCGGCGCGCGGCGCGCACGATGCGCGCCTTGTGCTCGGGGCTCACGCGCGCGAACACCATGGCCTCGGGGACGACGGCGGTGAGCGCCTCGTCGTCGAGCGCGTCCACATCGGCGCCGCTCAGCACGCGGCCCTCGGGCAGGCCCAGCTCCCCGCACACCCGGGCCGCCACGGTGGCGTTGTCCCCCGTCACCACCTTGACGGCCACACCCAGGCGCGCCAGGCGCTCGAGCGCGGCCCGGGCATCGGCCTTGGGCGGGTCGAGGAAGACGAGGAAGCCCGACAGGGTGAGGGAGTTCTCGTCCTGCGGCCCGAGGGACCCGGCCCCCGGCGCGGGCCGCGTCGCCACGGCCACCACCCGGTTGCCGGCGTCGAACTCGGCCTGCAGGGCGGCACGGGCGGCGTCGGTGACACCGGGGCACCGTTCGAGCACGGTCTCGGGGGCGCCCTTGGTGATCACGGTGCGGTTGCCGACGGCGTCGTCGACGAGGACCGACACCATCCGGCGGTCGTGGTCGAAGGGGAGGGTGGCGAGCTTCGTGTAGCGCGCCGCGGCCTCGAGCCGCGAGGCCGCCACGGGGGACTCGGCCAGCGCCACGTCGAGGGGGTTGCCGCCGGCCACCCGGCCCGCCTCGACGACGGCTTCCGAGCACACCAGCCCGAGGACGACGGGCTCGTCCGCGGCCGCCCCCTCGGCGGGGACGGCCCGCATGAAGCTCAGCCTCCCGGCGGTGAGGGTGCCGGTCTTGTCGGTGAACAGCACCTCGATGTCGCCGAGGTCCTCGATGCACACCAGCCGCTTCACGAGGACCTTGCGCCGGGCGAGCTGGCGCGACCCGGCCGCCAGGCTGGTGGACACCACCGCCGGCAGGAGCTGGGGGGAGATCCCCACGGCGATGGCCAGGGAGAAGAGCAGGGCGTCGATGACCGGCCGGTGCAGGGACACGTTCACCACGAAGATGCCCACGGTCAGGACGCCGGCGACCTCCACGAGCAGCATCGAGAACCGCCGCAGCCCCACCTGGAACTCCGTCTCGGGCCGGTGCTCGCCCAGGCTCAGCGCGATGCGGCCGAACTCCGCCCGCCCGGCCGTGGCCACCACCACGCCGCGGCCGGACCCGGCGTGGACCACGGTGCCCATGAGCGCGCAGCCGGCCAGCTCCGCCAGCGCCGAGCCCGCCGGCACCGGCGCCGGCGCCTTGTCCGCCGGCAGCGACTCCCCGGTGAGGATGGACTCGTCGCACTCGAGCCCGGTGCACGACAGCAGCCGGATGTCGGCGGGGACCACCTCGCCGAGCTGGAGGTCGACCACGTCCCCGGGGACGAGCTCGGTGACGTCGACGGTGACGGCGCGCCCGCCGCGGCGCACCACGCCGCGGTGGCGGATCTGGGAGTGCAGCGCCTCCGCCGCCTTCTCGGCCCGGTACTCGTTCACGAGGCCCAGGCCGACCGAGGCCGACAGGATGAGGGCGATGATCACCGCGTCGGAGCGCTCGCCCACGAAGTAGGAGGCCGTCGCCGTGACGAGCAGCAGGGCCAGCAGCGGCGAGCGCAGCTGGCGTCCGAGCACCGGCAGGAAGCGGGCGCGGTGCGAGCGCACGGCGTTGGCGCCCAGTGCCGCCAGCCGGCGCTCCGCCTCGTCGACCGACAGCCCGTCGGCGGTCGAGCCCATGCGGTCGAGGACGGCGGCGCCGTCGAGCGCGGCGGCCGCGGTGATGTCGAGGGTGTCCCCGAGTGCCTCGGCGGCCCCGCCGGCCGTCAGCGTCGTCATGGCCCCCTCGCTCGCAGCGCCTGTCGTCAAGGGTGCCGCAGCCGCCGACGGACCGACAGGGCCGAAGGTCACCGGCGGGCCGGGACCGGGGTCGTCGTCGCGGGGGTAGGCGGCGGGGGCGTCCGGGTCCGGACGCGACGATGCGGGGCAGCCGCAGCTGCCCCGCATCGTCGACGACGTCGTTAGAGCTTGCGGACCTTGGTGGCCTGCGGGCCCTTCTGACCCTGCGTCTGCTCGAACTCCACGCGCTCGCCTTCGACGAGCTCGCGGTAGCCGGTGCCATCGATCGCCGAGAAGTGGACGAACACGTCGGGGGAACCGTCGTCAGGCGTGACGAACCCGTACCCCTTCGTTGCGTTGAACCACTTCACCGTACCTTCGGCCATCGTTCTTGCCTCGTTTCTCCACGCACGAACACTTGCGGGAGACACGAACGTCAACCGACAACGACGCACGGCCTGCGTGATCCACCGAGCGCTCGGAAAAGCGTAGCCGACGGCGCCCCGACGTCGAGAGTTCAATGCGAATTCGGCGCCCACCCCGATCGACCGCACCTCGGCGGGGGCCCGGTGGGCACCGGGTGCGGGGCCGGGGCGCACCCCCCGGCCGACCGGCGACGGCGGCAACGGCCGCCCGCGACGCAGGGTGCTCGGCCGGCACGGCCGGTGCGTGGTCCCCCGTCGACGGGACCAGGGGTGCCCGCACCGGCGGGGGCGGGGCCGGTGCTCGTGCCGAGGACGCCCCGGGAACGGATCGAGGGGGCGCCCAGAGGCGCCCCCTCGATCACAGTGATGCTGGAAAGGCACCGAGCCTCCGTACCTCGCCGGGCGGGACGAGTTCCCGGCCGGAGGGCTCAGCGGGTGTCTGGCTGAGATTCGCCAGGTAGTCCAGCGAGCCGCCTCAGCGGCCAGCCACCTCCAGGGTCCCCAATTGATCACTACTCAGTTGGACCACCTCCTTTCTCTGGTGCGCACATCGTACCGATCCGCGCGGGCGTCGGAGCGTCTTCGAGCCATGTTCACCCGTTCTTCACACACCGGCCGCGACGACCCTGGCGGGGGCGTCGGAGCGTCCTGGCGGCGGGTCGTGCGGGGCCGGGACCTCCGCTACCGTCGAGCCGGTGCCGGGCCCCACCGACGTCGCGCAGGCTCTGGCGGCGGTGACCGCCGCCCTCCCCGGTGGGGGCGAGGACAGACCCGGCCAGCTGGCCATGGCGGAGGCGGTGGGCCGGGCTGTCGACGAGCACCGGCACCTCGTCGTGGCGGCGGGGACCGGCACCGGGAAGTCCCTGGCCTACCTGGTCCCGGCGGCGCTGTCGGGCCGCCGGGTGGTCGTGGCCACCGCCACCAAGGCCCTCCAGGACCAACTGGCCACCAAGGACCTCCCCCTGGTGGCCGACGCCCTGGCGGGCTCCGCGCCGCTGCGGGTGGCGGTGCTCAAGGGGCGTTCCAATTACCTGTGCCGCCAGCGTGCCACCGAGGTGGGCGGCGCCGTGGAGGAGCCCGGCCTCGCCGGCATGGCCCTGTTCGACGCCGACGAGGCCTCGGGGTCCGGGCGCCACCACGACGACGGCGGCGCACCGACGACGGTCGACATCGGGCGGCTGGGCGGCCAGCTGCGGCGCCTCATCGCCTGGGCCGCCACGTCGGAGACCGGGGACCGTGCCGAGCTCGACTTCGAGCCCCAGGCCCGCGCCTGGGCGGCGTTGTCGGTGTCGGCGCGCGAGTGCCCGGGCGCCTTCCGGTGCCCGTCGGGGACGATCTGCTTCGCCGAACAGGCGCGCGAGCGCGCCGCGGGCGCCGACATCGTCGTGGTGAACACGCACCTCTACGCCACCCACGTCGCCAGCGACGGCGCCGTGCTCCCCGAGCACGACGTGGTGGTGCTCGACGAGGCCCACGCCGTCGAGGACACCATGACCACGGCACTGGGCGTCGAGCTCACGGCCGGGCGGCTGCGCGCCATGGCGCAGAGCACGCGGGGGCTGGTCGGTGACGACGACGTCGGCTTCGCCGACGGCGTCGCCGACGCCGCGGACAGACTCGAGGCGGTCCTGACGCCGCGTACGGGGCGGCGCGTGCTGAACGGCGCCCGTGGCGCGCCGGATACCGCAGCCGACGAGGAGCTCCTGGCCGTGCTCGGTCTCGCCCGGGGACGGCTCGACGCGTTGGTGGGCGCGCTGCGGCGGGCCGAGGACGGCGGCGGCGACACCGACGAGGGCGCACGCCGGAACCGGGCCGTCGTGGCCGCAGGGCACCTGGTCGAGGAGCTGGGGGCGGTGGCCGCCTCCGGGGACGAGCAGGTGGCCTGGGTGGAGGCATCGGGGCCGTCGGGTCGCATCCCGGTCCTGCGGGTGGCGCCCGTCGAGGTGGGCCCGCTGCTGGCCCAGCGCCTGTGGCCGACCGTGACCGCCGTGCTGACGTCGGCGACGGTGCCCCCGCAGCTGCGCGAGCGCCTCGGCCTGCCCGCCGACGCCACCGACCAGCTCGACGTGGGGAGCCCCTTCCCGTACCGGACGTGCGCGCTGCTCTACTGCGCGGCCCACCTCCCCGACCCGCGCCGTCCGGGGGCCGCCGACGCCGTGCACCAGGAGCTGCGCACCCTGATAACGGCGGCCGGCGGCCGGACCCTGGCGCTGTTCACGAGCTGGCGGGCCATGCACGCCGCCGCGGACGCCCTGCGCCCCGTGCTGCCGTTCCGCGTGCTGACCCAGAGCGACCTGCCCAAGGCCCGGCTCGTGGACGCGTTCACGGCGGAGCACGGCGCGTGCCTGTTCGCCACCATGTCGTTCTGGCAAGGCGTCGACGTGCCCGGTCCCACACTGTCGCTCGTGACCCTCGACAAGCTCCCGTTCCCCCGCCCCGACGACCCGCTGCTGCAGGCCCGCCGCGAGCGGGCCGGGGAGGCGGCCTTCCGCGCCGTCGACCTGCCGCGGGCGGCGACGCTGCTCGCCCAGGGGGCGGGACGGCTCATCCGGTCGTCCACGGACACGGGCGTGGTGGCGGTCCTCGACTCCCGCCTGGCCACGGCGCGCTACCGGCAGGCGCTGCTCGAGGGGTTCCCCCCCATGCGGCGCACGATCGACCACGAAGAGGTCGTCGCCTTCCTGGCCGCCGCAGCCGAGCGTGCCGGGGGCGCCGGGGGCGCCGGGGACCAGAGGGGCGCCGGGCGCCGCCAGGACGCCACACCGGACGACTGACGCCGCCGACGAACTGCGCGTCCGGGCCCACCGGGCCGAGCCGGACGGGCCGGTGACCCGCACATCGACCGTCGCGCCCGTCGCCTCACGGGGCGCGTCGCCTCACGGGGCGCGTCGCCTCACGACGGTGTCATCTCCTCCAGGACGGTCAGGTCGACGAACTCGGGAGGGCCGTCGAAGATCTCCGCCATCGTCGCCCGGGCTTCCGCGAGCCCTTCCTGGCGGCGCGGGTCGTTCTCGCGTGCCCGGGCGTGCTCCTCGCTCTCGAACACGACCATCATGTACACCTTGCCGGGGTCGTTCTGGTCCTGCATGGCCGTCGAGCGCAGCAGGCCCGAACCCGGTTGTTCGATCGCCTTCAACTGCTCGACCAACCGTGGCAGGTCGCCCTCCCTACCCGGCTTCAGACGCGTCGTGATGAGCTGAGCCCACATGCGGGAAACCCTCCGTTCGCCGATGAACGCCGAACGTTAGTGCGCAACGCCGGGGCTCGCGGGCCGTCCCGAAGGCTGGCGGGCGCGGGTGAGCGCCTTCCACATCAGTAGCCGAATCGCTCGATGACGTCGGGCCGTTGCTGCCAGCGCTTCTCGACGCGCACCCGCAGCTCGATGTAGGCGCCCGGGGGCAGCTGCTTGCGCACCGCCGTGCCGACCTCCTTGAGCATGGCGCCACCCTTGCCGATGACCATCCCCTTCTGCGAGTCCCGCTCGACGATGATGTCGATGCGGACGCGCGGCCATTCCCACTCGGCCACGCGACAGGCGATCGAGTGCGGGAGCTCCTCGCGCACGTGGGCCAGGAGCTGCTCGCGCACGAGCTCGGCCACCCAGAACGCCTCGGAGACGTCGGAGACCATGTCCTCGGGGAAGTAGGGCGGGCCCTCGGGCAGCCGGCAGAGGACCGAGTCGACGAGGGCGTCGACGCCCTTGCCGGTGACGGCCGACAGGGGGAAGAACTCGGCGCCGGCGTCGGCGCCGCCGTGACCCTCGATGACCTCGCTCGCCCCGGCCAGCCGTTCGAGGACCTGCGCGTCCGAGGCGAGGTCGACCTTGTTGACGACGACGAGCAGCTGCGAGAGCGGCCCGGCGCCACCCGGTGCGGGCCGCGCCGCGCACGTGGCCGCGGCCCGTTCGAGCACGAGGCGGTCCCCGGGGCCGATCGCCGCGGTGGCGTCGAGGACGGGCACCACCACGTCGATGTCGCCGAGCGCCTCGGCCACCTGTTCGTTCAGGCGCTTGCCGAGGGCGGTGCGGGGGCGGTGCAACCCGGGGGTGTCGACGAACACGGCCTGCACCCCGGGGCGGTGCAGTACGCCGCGCACCGAACGGCGCGTCGTGTTGGGCCGGGGCGAGGTGATGGTGACCTTGGTGCCGAGGACGCAGTTGACGAGCGTCGACTTCCCGACGTTGGGGCGGCCCACCACCGTCACGAACCCGGATCGAAGCGGCGCCGCGCCGGGGGCCCCGACCCCCCCATCCGGTGCGCCTCCGGGACTCGGTCCGCCCGGTCCGCCCGGTCCGCCCGATTCGCCGTCGTCGGGCGTGGGGACCCGGTGCTCGCTCCCGGGCACGGGGGGCTCAGCCCCCGCCGTCGTCATCGCCGCGGTGCGTGCCGTGCGACGCCCCGGACGCCAGGGGCGTGATGCGGATCCTCCCGATGCGATGGCCCTGCACCTTCTCGGCCATCAGGCGCACCCCGTCGACCTCGACCGCCTCGCCCTCGACCGGCACCCGGCCCAGGACGTTGAACAGCAGGCCGCCCACGGTGTCCCAGTCGCCCTCCGGGAGCTCGGCGTGGAGGAGCTCGTTGAGCTCGTCCACCGGGAGCCGGGCCGTGACCGACACCTCGCCGTCCCCCATGGGCTGCACCGGGGGGTCCTCCACGTCGTACTCGTCGACGATCTCCCCCACCAGCTCCTCGATGAGGTCCTCGAGCGTCACCAGGCCGGCGGTACCCCCGTACTCGTCCACCACGATCGCCTGGTGGAACTTCTTCTCCTGCATCTCGCGCATGAGGCGCGACACGCGCTTGGTCTCGGGCACGAAGTGCGCGGGGCGGACGAGCTCCCGAACGGGCCGGGTGCCCTGATCGTCGCGCTCGGCGCGGATGAGGTCCTTGGCATACGCGATGCCCACGACGTCGTCGACGTTGCCGGCGTAGACCGGCAGCCGGGAGAACCCGGCCGCCATGGCCACGCCGAGCGCCTCGGACACCGCCATGTCGGCCTCGACGGCCCGCATGTCGGGGCGCGGCACCATGACCTCACGCACGATGGTGTCCCCGAACTCGATGATGGAGTGGATGAGCTCGCGTTCCTGGGTCTCGATGACCTCGTCCTGCATGGCGACGTCGGCCATGGCGAGCAGCTCGGACTCGCTCACGCCCGCCCCCCGGCGGTGGCGCGGGCCGGTGAGCAGGAGGTTGGCCAGGCCGATCAGCCAGTTGGAGATCACACGGACCGGCGGGAAGTGCACGAGGGCCGACACGACGGGGGCGGCCAGCAAGGCGGAACGCTCCGGGTTGTACACCGCCCAGTTCTTCGGGAGCGCCTCGGCCAGCACGAAGATGACCACCACTTCGAACACCGTGGCGGCCACGACGCCGAGCGCCCCGAAGAGCCGGTTCGCCAGGATGCCGACGAGGGTGGCGGTGACCAGCTGGCACACGAGGACCAGGAGCAGGATGGGGTTCAGGAAGGCCTGGGGGTCCTCGACCAGCCGGGCCAGGCGAGATGCCCCGCGCCGTTTCTCGTCGCTCAGGGCCAGCGCCTTGGCCCGGCTGGTGCGGACGAGGGCGGTCTCGGCGAGCGCCAGGACGGCGGCCGCCACGAGCAGCACGACCACGACGACGATGATGACGACGTCGGCGGTGCCGAAACGTTGCGTCAGGAGCACCGGCGGGGTCACGGTGATCCCCGTCAGGACGCGGGCCGGTAGAAGCGAGCCAGGAGCTCGCGCTCGCGGCGCTCCATCTTCTCGGCCTCCTCGTCCATGCCGTGGTCCATGCCGACGAGGTGCAGCAGCCCGTGCACCACGAGCAGCGCCACCTCGTCGTCGAAGCTCACGCCGTGGTCGACGGCGTTGCGCGCCGCCACCGACGGGCACACCACGACGTCGCCCAGCAGCAGCGGGATGTCGGACTCGTCGGACGACAGGCCACCGCCGGGACCGGTACCGCCCTCGTCGGGCGAGCGGCCGCCGTAGTCGCGCTCCTCGTCGATCGGGAAGGCGAGCACGTCGGTCGGGCCCTCCTCGCCGAGGAAGCGCTCGCGCAGCTCGGCGATGGTGGGCTCGTCGACGAACAGGAGCGACACCTCGACGTCCTCCTTGACCCCCTGCGCCCCGAGGACCGCCCGGGCGAGGGTCGCCCAGCGGGCGATGTCGATCGTCCGCTCGGACTGCTCGTCGGCAGCGAAGACGTCAACCACCATCGGGCTGCCCTCCGCGCGGCCCGCGCCCGGGGCGCGACGGCCGGCCACCGCCGGCCGCCGCGCGGGGGGCGTGGGTCGTGCTGGCGTGCACCGTGCCGCTGGCGACGTCGGCGCGCTCGTAGGCGGACACGATGTCGGCCACGATGCGGGCCCGCACCACGTCGCGCTGGGTGAGGTGCACGAACGCCACGCCCGGCACCGACCCCAGGACGATCTCGAGCCCGGGCAGACCGGATCGCCCGCCGGGAACGTCGATCTGCGTGACGTCGCCCGTCACGACCACCTTCGACCCGAAACCGATGCGCGTGAGGAACATCTTCATCTGCTCCGGCGTCGTGTTCTGGGCCTCGTCGAGGATGATGAAACTGCGATTGAGGGTGCGGCCCCGCATGAAGGCGAGCGGCGCCACCTCGATGGTCCCCCGCTCCAGGAGCCGCTGGGCACCCTCGGGGCCCAGGAGGTCGTAGAGCGCGTCGTAGAGGGGCCGGAGGTAGGGGTCGACCTTGGCCATGATGTCGCCGGGCAGGAAGCCGAGGCGCTCGCCGGCCTCCACGGCGGGTCGGGTCAGGATGATGCGGTCGACCTCGCGCGCCTGGAGCGCCTGCACGGCCAGCGCCACGGCGAGATACGACTTCCCGGTCCCCGCCGGGCCGATGCCGAAGGTCACCACGCTGGCAGCGATGGCGTCGGTGTAGCGCTTCTGGCCGGCGGTCTTGGGCCGGACGGTGCGACCGCGCGCCGAGCGCAGGACCTCCGTGGTCATGACCTCCGCCGGGCTGACGTCGTCCTTGACCATGGTGATGGTCCGGTCGACGTCGGCGGCGTCGAGGCGCTGGCCCTGCTCGAGGAGCATGACGAGCTCGTCGAAGAGCCGTCCCACCCGCTCGGCGTCCTCGCCCTCGATGGAGATCTCGTTGCCCCGCACCACGATGCGGGACCCGTGGAACGCCTGCTCGATCAGCCGGAGCAGCTCGTCTCGCTGGCCGAGCAGGCCCACCATGAGGTGGTTACCGGGGACGAGGATCTTGACCTGGGTGGACGACACTGGCGTTCTCACCCGAGGCTACCAGGGGGCCCGGCCGGTCCCGCCGGACGCCGGGTCACCCACGGGGCGGACGCCGGGCGGTTCGGGGCAGCCGGCAGCGCTCAGCCCGGCGGCCAGGCCAACCGGCGGCCGCCGATGACGTGCAGGTGGAGGTGGGGCACGGAATTCGACGCGTCCTCGCCCACGTTGAACAGGAGCCGGTAGCCGCGCTCGGCGATCCCCTCGGACTCGGCCACCTGGCGCGCCGCCACCAACAGGTCGGCGAGCACGGTGCCGTCGTCGGGACCGAGCACCGAGGCGTCATCGATGTGGCGGCGGGGCACGACCAGCACGTGCACGGGGGCCTGCGGGTTGATGTCGCGGAACGCCACGGCGTGCTCCGTGCGGTGCAGAACCTGCGCAGGGATCTCACCGCGCACGATGCGGCAGAAGAGGCAGTCGGCGGTAGCGGCGCTGTCGCTCACCGCGCGCTCACCGACGCCCCGGCCGGCGCGCGGCGCGCCGCACCCGGACGGGCGGCGTCACGACCGTGCCTCGCCGCCGTGCGCCGCGGTCGACCCCTTCACCTCCGGGTAGAGGTGCTCGAGGCTGCCGGGCTCGATGCGGCAGGTCTCGATGAAGACGTCGACGTCGTCGGCCTTCAGTCGGATGACGCGCCCGAACTTGAAGGCGGGCAGCGACCCCTCGTCGATGAAGCGGTAGAGGCTGCGCAGCGTCACGCCGAGGTGCTCGGCCGCATCCTTCGTACTCATCCACCGGATCTGTTCGCTCACGACGTCTCCATGCCGGTGGTCACCGCCGCGCACCGTGCACCGTCATGTTATCCGGTGCCCTTCGCGTGTCCGCCGCACGGCGCGTGCCGACAGGACCGAGTGCCGTGGGTGACGAGCCTCGGGCGGGGCCGTGGCGTCCGCCCTGACGGGAGCGTCAGATGACGGGGGGTGGTGTGCGGGGGGTGGGGGTGGTGTGCGGGGGTGGTGTCAGGAGGTGACGCGCAGGCCGAGCTCGTCGAGGCGACGGCTCATGGCGTCGGGCGTCACCCCGAAGAGGCAGGCGATGGCCCGCAGGTCCTCGGCACGGATCGTGATCATCCGCCCGTTGAAGTCCTGGCGCTGCACCTGGATCATCGACAGGAAGCGCCGCAGCAGGTCGCGCTCGGGGCCGCTGACCGAGTTGAGCTTGGTCAGGTCGATGGTGACCTTGTCGTGGCCGTCCCACGGCCGCAGCTGGCGCCGGGCCCGTCCCGGGCTGTTGTCGCCGGCGTTGCCGTTGCCCTCACCGTTGGGGCCCCAGCGGGTGGCGTCGTCGTCCTGGGGCAGGAGCTGGTCGACGGGCACGTCGTAGAGCTTGGCCAGCCGCTGCAGCCTCGGCACCGAGATGGCACGCTCGCCGCGCTCGTAGGCGCCGAGCACCGACGCCTTGAACTCCTGGTCCGACATCGCCTCGACGGCCTGGAGCGAGAGCCGCATCTGCTTGCGCACGGCGCGCAGGCGGGAGCCGACGGCGCGTGCGTAGGCCGCCCGCGCAGACTCTTCCTGCTCGTCCTCTTCGGGCAACACCGTGTTCATGACCATCAAGATCCTCGCTGCGCTCGTTCCCGTGCTTCCTGACGGCCCCCGTGCGAATCCCGCGAGAGCATCACAACCGTGCCTCACCCACCGCCCCGCTGGCACCCACGCGGATATTCCTTGTCAGTCTCGCTCACTCAGCGTGGTGATTGCAAGAACCGTCTACGTGTCGGGTGCTCCGGGCCCCCCGGGGGGAGAGCCTCCGGAAGGCCCCACGAGCCCCTGCCGGAGGGCGCAAAGCAGCAGGCCAACGGCCACGGTAGCCGTCTCGGCCCGCAGGACTCCGGGGCCGAGGCCCACGAGCGGCCGCCCGGCGGCGGTCTCGGAGGCTTCCCAGCCGCCCTCGGGGCCGACCGCCACGGCGGGCGCTCGCATGCTCGGAGGATCCCCTCCGGGGTGGGCCAGGGCCAACGGGACCGGCGCCAGCAGGCTCCCGAGCTCGTCGAGGCTGACCACGCCGTCGACCTCGGGGAGCCACGCCCGGCGGCTCTGGGCGGCGGCTTCGTGCGCCACGCGCCGCAACCGGTCCACCGCCCGCGCGGCGCGGTCGCCCTCCCACCGCACCACGGACCGGGCCGAGCGAAGCACGACGATCCTGTCCACACCGGCCTCCGTGAGCTTCTGCACCGCCCACTCCGGGCGCTCCCCCTTCACGGGCACGAACGCCACCGTGACCTCGGGCGCCGGGCGGGCCGTGGCCACGACGGGCCCGTCGGCCTCGAGGACCGCCACGGAGCGGTCGCCTGCCGCCGCGCCCGCGAGCACGCACGGCCGCCACCGGCCCCTGCCGTCCGACGCCACCACGATTTCGCCCGGCCGCAGCCGAAGGACCTGGAGGAGATGGTGCCCGTCGCCGGGAGCGACCTCCGGGGCGTCGAGGTCCTGGACGAACACCTGGGCGGCGGCACCCAGCGTGGCCGGCAGGGGCGCTCCGCTCGCGGCCGGCGGGGGCCCGCCGGGGGGAACCGTGCCGGCGCGGGTGTCGTCGGCGCCCACGGCGCGGGTGTCGTCGGCGCCCACGGCGCGGCGGCCGATCAGCCGAAGGCGGAGCGCAGGCGGGCCATGAGGCCCTCGTCGGGGGGCCCGACCTCCTCCCCCGCCTCCGCCGCGAACTGGCGGAGGAGCTCCTCCTGCGTCTTCGTCAGCTTCGTCGGGGTGTCCACCACCACCTGGACCACGAGGTCACCGCGGCCGCGGCCGCGTACGTGGGGCACGCCGCGGCCGCGCAACCGGATGACGTGGCCCGTCTGCGTCGCGGGGGCGATGGCGAGCTCCTCGGTGCCGTCGAGGGTCTCGAACGACGGCGTGGCGCCCAGGGCGGCCTGCGCCATGGAGACGTGCAGCTCCGCATGCAGGTCGTCACCGCTGCGGACGAAGCGTTCGTCGGGCTGCACCGACAGGTGGACGTAGAGGTCGCCCGGTGGTCCACCGCGCGGGCCCGCGGGCCCGCGGCCGGACAGGCGCAGGGTGGAGCCGTGGTCGACGCCGGCGGGGACGTCGATGGTGAGCGTCCGCTCCTCGGCCACGCGCCCGTCGCCGCGGCAGTCGGGGCACGGGCTCGAGATCACCTCGCCCGTGCCGCCGCAGCGGCGGCACGGCACGGCCGTCACCACCTGGCCGAGGATGGACTGGCGGACCCGGCGCAGCTCGCCGGAGCCCTGGCACTCGGGGCAGCTCGTGGCGGTGGTCCCCGTCCGCGCCCCGTGCCCGTCGCAGGTGGCGCAGGCCGCCAGGGTGTTGAGCGTGAGCTGGCGCTTGGCGCCGAACACCGCCTCCCGGAAGTCGAGCTCGACCACGAGCTCGGCGTCGTCGCCGCGGACGGGCCCGCCCCGGCGCCGGGGGCCGCCGGCCGCCCCGCCGAAGAAGGCGTCGAAGAGGTCGCCCAGGCCGCCGCCGAACATGTCGCCCGCTCCGGGGACGGGGCCGTCGACACCGTCGGGGCCGAAGCGGTCGTAGCGCGCCCGGCGCTCGGGGTCGCGCAGCACCTCGTAGGCGCGGGTCACCTCCTTGAAGCGCGCCTCGGCGACGGCGTCGCCGCCGGTGCGGTCGGGGTGCAGCTCGCGAGCCTTGCGCCGGTAGGCGCGCTTGATCTCGTCCTCGGTCGCCTGCGGGCCCACCTCGAGAAGCGCGTAGAAGTCAGCGGCCACGGGCGGGCCCTTCGCCTCGCTTGGCCCGACGCCCCGGCGCGCCGGCGTGTCCCGTCGACGACCGGCCGCTGTCGCCGCGCCCCGACGGGGCGCCGGCGAGGTGCTCGCCCAGCTGCCGGCCGACCACCTGCACCGCCGCCAGAGCCCGCGGGTAGTGCATGCGCGTGGGGCCGACCACGCCGATGGTCCCGGCCAGCTCGCCGTCGATCGACACCGGCGCCACCACCAGCGCGCAGGCCGCCAGGGGCTCGAAGCCGTGCTCGGCGCCGATGGCCACCGACAGCCCCCGGTCGAGGATGTCCTCGATGAGCTCCACCACCACGAGCTGCTGCTCGAGGATGGAGAGGACCGAGCGCACCGTCTCCACGGCGTCGAAGGCCGACGCCATGCGCGACGACCCGCCCACGAAGACGTGCTCGGGCTCGTCGGTGGCACCGAGCTCCCCCAGCGCGTCGACGCCGCAGCGGACGATGGCGTCGAGCGCGGCGTCACCGACGTCGGGCACCGGGCCCGGGGCGGCGAGCGTCCCGCCGCGCAGGTGGGCGGTCAGATGGGCGGCCGCGCCCGCCAGCGCGTCGTCACCGGTGTCGCCGGGCAGGTCGACGCTGCGCTTCTCCACGGCGCCGTCGGAGAGCACGACCACCAGCAGGGCGACGCGCGGCGACAGCCCCACGAGCTGCACCGACCGGACGGTGGCCGACTCGTGGCTGGGGCCGACCACCACGGCCGCGTAGTCGGTGAGGTCGGCGAGCAGGCCGCTCGTCCGGCCGAGGAGCTCCTCGACCTCGCCGTGGACGTGGGTGAAGAAGTTGCGGACCTCCTGGCGCTGGTTCGGCCCGAGGGTGCCCGGCCGCCCCAGGTGGTCGACGAAGAAGCGGTACCCCTTGTCGGTGGGGATGCGGCCGGCGCTCGTGTGGGGCTGCACGAGGTAGCCGTCGCGCTCGAGCGCCGCCATCTCGCTGCGGACCGTGGCCGACGACACCTCCACGCCCGGCGTGCCGGTGATGTGGGCCGACCCCACGGGCTGCGCGGTCTCGATGTACTCCGAGACCACGGCCTTCAAGATGGCGGCCTTGCGGTGGTCGAGCCCGGGATCGACGGCGCCGGTCGACTCCCCGGCCGGCGGCGTGCGCCCGGCGGGCCCACCCCCCCGCGTCGGGCGCGGCGGGGCCGTGCGGCCCCGGGCGTGCGCCGGTGCCGGGGTCGCCTGCTCTGCGCGCTCGGGGCGCGTCGCCCGTTTGCTGCCCATGGTGGTCCTGGCACTCGATTGTACCGAGTGCTACCGCGCGGGCACCGTCCCGGGGCTCAGTCCTCGAGCCGGAGGGCCGAGATGAAGGCCTCCTGGGGCACCTCGACCCGCCCGATGGCCTTCATCTTCTTCTTCCCCTCCTTCTGGCGCTCGAGGAGCTTGCGCTTGCGGGTGATGTCCCCGCCGTAGCACTTGGCCAGGACGTCCTTGCGCTTGGCCTTGACCGTCTCCCGGGCCACGACCCGGCCCCCCACGGCGGCCTGGATGGGCACGTCGAACAGCTGGCGCGGGATGAGCTCGCGCAACTTCTCGGTCATGCGCCGTCCGTAGGTGTCGGCCTGCGAGCGGTGCACCACCGTGGAGAAGGCGTCCACCGGCATGTGGTTGATGAGGAGGTCGACCTTCACGAGGTTGGCGGTGTCGTACCCGTCGGCCTCGTAGTCGAGGCTGGCGTAGCCCTTGGTCCGGCTCTTCAGCTGGTCGAAGAAGTCCACCACGACTTCGGCCAGGGGGATGCGGTAGATGAGCTCGAGGCGCTCGGGCGACAGGTACTCCATGCGCACCAGCTCGCCGCGGCGCGTCTGGCACAGGTCCATGACCGTGCCGGTGTACTCCGACGGCACGATCAGCGTCGCCCGCAGGACGGGCTCGTCGATGTGGTCGAGCTTGCTCGGGTCGGGCATCTCGCTCGGGTTGTCGAACCGCAGGTCGCCGCCGTCGGTCAGGTGCGCCACGTACGCCACCGACGGGGCGGTGGCGATGAGCGACAGGTCGAACTCCCGCTCGAGGCGCTCGCGCACGATCTCCATGTGCAACAGGCCCAGGAAGCCGCACCGGAACCCGAAGCCGAGCGCGCCCGAGGACTCGGGCTCGAAGGTGAAGCTGGAGTCGTTGAGCCGGAGCTTGTCGAGCGCCTCGCGCAGGGCGGGCAGCTCGTCCCCGTCGATCGGGTAGAGGCCGCAGAACACCATCGGCTTGGGGTCGCGGTAGCCCGCGAGCGGCTCGGCCGCGGGGCGCGCCGCGTCGGTGACGGTCTCACCCGAGCGGGCCTGGCCCACGTCCTTGATGCCGGCGATGAGGTACCCGACCTCGCCGGGACCCAGCTCGTCGACGGGCGTGGGGATCGGGGCGCGCACACCGATCTCCTCCACCTCCTGGGAGAAGCCGGCCTGCATGTAGCGCACCTTCGACCGGGCCCGCAGCACGCCCTCGGTCACCCGGATCGAGCTCACCACCCCGCGGTACTGGTCGTAGGACGAGTCGAAGATGAGGGCCCGCAGCGGCATGTCCGGATCGCCCGAGGGGGCCGGCACCCGGGCCACGACGGCGTCGAGCAGCTCCTCGACCCCCGCCCCCGTCTTGGCGGAGATGCGCACGATCGAGTCCCCCGGGATGCCGAGCACCCGCTCGATCTCCCCGGCGTACTTGTCGGGCTCCGCCGCGGGCAGGTCGATCTTGTTGAGGGCCGCCACGATCTCGAGGTCGTGCTCGATGGCCTGGTAGCACGTGGCGAGGGTCTGGGCCTGGATCCCCTGCGAGGCGTCCACCAGGAGCACGGCGCCCTCACACGCGGCCAGGGACCTGCTGACCTCGTAGCCGAAGTCCACGTGGCCGGGGGTGTCGATGAGGTGCAGGACGTGGCCCTTGAAGTGGACCCGGACGTTCTGGGCCTTGATCGTGATCCCCCGCTCACGCTCCAGGTCCATGGAGTCGAGGTACTGCTCCCGCATGAGGCGGGGGTCGACGGCGTGGGTCAGCTCGAGGATGCGGTCCGACAGGGTCGACTTCCCGTGGTCGACGTGGCTGATGATCGAGAAGTTGCGGATACGGTCGCGGCTCAACACGGCACCCGGAGCGTACCGGCGCCGGGATCGGCCCCCGGTCCCCGCCGGCGGTGCCCGCGGCGTCCCCCTGCTACCATCGCGACCCTGGTGGTGCCGGGTGGCGCCACCGGAGCAGGCCGCACCGGGCCTTTCCGGCCGGCCCTTCCCCACCCCCGATCGACGACGCGCCGCCGGCGGCCCGTCCCGGAGCAGCCGAGAGCCACGTGGCGAACATCAAGAGCCAGATCAAGCGGAACCGCCAGAGCGAACGGCGGCGCCTGCGCAACAAGGCGGTGCGCTCGGAGATGCGCACGCGCACCAAGACGGCCGTGGTCGCCATGGACTCCGGGGCCGAGGACGCCGACGCCGCCCTGCGGGCCGCCGTCAAGCGCATCGACAAGGCCGCCGCCAACGGCGTGATCCACAAGAACCAGGCCGCCAACCGCAAGTCGCGCCTCATGCGGCGGGCCGGCGCGGCGGGCGGCGCCTGATCCTCAGGACCGCCGGCGCGACGACCCCGCCCGGGGCCGGCGGGCCGAGGACTCCCTCCCGGCGCCGAGCCGGCTGAGGCGGCCCACCAGCACCTCGAGCACCGTCTCCTCGGGCAGCGCGCTGCGGCCCCGCACGTCGAGATCGGCATCGGCGAGCAGCGTCATCGCCCGGCCGATGCCCACCGGGCCCAGCCGGCGCCCCTGTTCGAGCGCCTTCTTCGCCGGGTACACGCTGCGCGTGCCGAGGCAGGCGGCGGCCGCTTCGGGCGTGGTGACGCCCGCGCCGTCGAGGCGGAGCATGGCCTGGAAGTGGCGGTGCAGCACGGCCATCACCTGCAGCGGATGCATCCCGCCCGCGCTGAACAGGCGCCGGAGGGCGACGAGGGCCTCGGCGGTGGTGCCGGCGTCGATGGCGTCGGACAGGTCCCAGGGCGCCACCGCGCCGGCCTCGCCGAGGAAGGGCTCGAGCCGCTCCACGTCGATCGACGCCCCCTCGCCGTAGGCGGCCGCCAGTGACTCGAGCATCCCCCGCAACCGGCTGACGTCGCCGCCCAGGTGCTCCCCGAGGCGCGCCCCCGCCCGGGCGTCGAGCTTGACGGGCCCCTCGTGCAGGCGCTCGACCAACCACTGCGTGCGGGCCCGGCCCGTGCCCACGGCGGTGTCGATCACCGTGCCGTGGCGCTCGACCGCCTTCACCAGGCCGGCGGGGATGGTCCCGCCCCCGGCGACCAGGACGAGGCAGACACCGGGGAGGGCGTCGTCGAGGCAGGCGACGAGGCGGGCCCCGTCGGCGGCGGCCAGGCGCCCGGCGTCGCGCACCACCACGATCCGCCGGTCGGTGAGGAACGGCGGCGTGGTGAGCGCGTCGACCACCAGACCGACCTCGAGCTCGTCGGCGCCCGGTCCGCCGTGCTCCTCGACCACCATGGCGGGGTCGTTGGCACCCACCAGCGTGGCCAGCAGGTCATGCGCACGCTGGCCCACCAGCGAGGCGTCGTCGCCGCGCACGAGGTACGCCGGCCCCGGACCGTCCCCGGCCGGGGCGGTGCCCGGCGACGGGGCCGCGCTCATGGCGCCTCGAGCACGGCCGCCACGGCGTCGCACACGCGCCGCGTCCCGGAGACGTCGTGGGCGCGCACGATCCGGCAGCCGAGCGCCACGCCGATGGCCGCCGCCGAGAGCGAGGCCTCTCCCCTGCGGTCGACGGCGAGGTCGAGCGTCACGCCCAGGAACGGCTTGTTCGACGCCGACAGCAGCAACGGGTACCCGAGGCCGGCGAGGACGTCGGAGGCGCGCAGCAGCTCCAGCGACTGCGCCGCCGTCTTGCCGAGGTCGAGCCCGGCGTCGAGGACGACGCGGTCGGCGGCGAGCCCCGCGGCCCGGGCCCGGGCGGCACGGTCCTCGAGGAAGGTGCGCACCGAGGCCACCACGTCGTCGTAGTGCGGGTCGGGGTCGGCGATGCGCGGCCCGATGCGGATGTGGGTGGCCACGACCGCCGCGCCGGCGGCGGCGGCAGCAGCGAGGTAGTCCGGGTCGGCGAACCCGCTGATGTCGTTGCCCATGACCGCCCCCGCCGCGTACGACTCGCGCGCCACCGAGGCCCGCCACGTGTCGACCGACACGGGCACGTCGACCCGGGCGTGCAGGGCGGCGATCGCCGGCACGACGCGGTCGAGCTCCTCGGCCTCGGTGACCTCGGGGCCGGGGCCGGCCTTCACCCCGCCGACGTCGAGGATGTCGGCACCGGCGGCCACGAGCTCGTCGGCGCGCGCCAGCAGGGCGTCGAGGGCGAACGTGGCGCCCTTGTCGAAGAAGGAGTCGGGGGTGCGGTTCAAGATGCCCATGACCAGGCTCCGCGTGGCGAGATCGCGAGTTCGGTCGCCGAGCCGGAGGTGCACCGCGAGAACCTACACGCGCGGTGGGCGGCGGCTCCCGGGTGGCGGGGGCGCCACGGGGTCGGCCCCCTCGCCGGGGGGATCAGAACAGGCGGGTGGCGAGGGCCTTGCGGTAGGACGCCGCGCGCGGGTCGTCGGGGCCGAGCGTCTCGAGGAGGTCCAGGAACTCCTGGCGGGCCGCCTCGTCGTCCTTCACCTTCGGCAGCAGGGCGTCGAGCAGCACGTCGACCCCGTCGGCGGGCACCGCGACCTGCTGCGCCGCCAGGCGGGCCTCGGCCGCCAGTTGCCGGACCTCGGGAGTCTCGGGGACGCGGGCGAGCACCCGCAGGGCCTCCTGCGGCTCGCCCCGGTCGACGTGCAGCCGGGCCATCGACAGCACGGCGCCGGGGTGGTCGGGCTCGAGCTCGAGCGCCCGCCGCAGCGAGGCCTCGTCGCCGGCCGCCACGAGGGTGTCGACCTCCGAGGGCTCGGGCACCAGCCGGTTCACGAAGTCCGTGACCTGGGCCTCGGGCAGGGCGCCGACGAACCCGTCGACCACCTGGCGGTCCCTGACGGCGTACACGGCGGGGATCGACTGGACCTGGAACGTGGTCGACACCCGGGGGTTCTCGTCCACGTTGACCTTCACCAGCTCGACCGTGCCGCCCTTGGCGCCGACCACCTTCTCCAGGATCGGCCCGAGCGTCCGGCACGGCCCGCACCACGGCGCCCACAGGTCGACCACCACGGGGACCTGGTCGGACCGCACGAGAACGTCCTGCTCGAAGGTGGCATCGGTGACATCGATCACCCGGGAGACGATACCGGGTCCGGTCCGCAACCGAGGTCGCCCGCAGCACCGCGGGTAGCGTGCAGCCGATGACGACGGAGGACCTCGTCGACGGCGGCGTGCAAGGTGGTGTCGAGGGCATCGCGGCCGGGAACGTGGCGCGGTGGTTCGCGGCCCACGTGGCCGGCAGCGAGCCCCCCCTGTCCTTTTCGTTGATCGCCGGCGGTCGCTCGAACCTGACCTACCGGGTCGCCGACGCCGCCGGCCACGTCTACGCACTGCGCCGGCCCCCGCTCAGCCACGTGCTTCCCACCGCGCACGACATGGCCCGCGAGTACCGGGTGATCACCGCGCTCGGCCCCACGGCGGTCCCGGTGCCCGGCACCGACGGGCTGTGCGAGGACCCCGAGGTGAACGGCCAGCCCTTCTACGTCATGGAGTTCGTGGACGGCCTCATCGTGCGCGATGCGCGCAGCGCCCAGCACGATCTCGACGAGGCCGCCCGGCGGCGCGCCGGCGAGTCCCTGGCCGACACCCTGGCGGCGCTGCACGCCGTGGACGTGGACGCCGTCGGTCTCGGAGACTTCGCCAAGCGCGACGGCTACATCGAGCGGCAGCTGCGCCGGTGGTACGAGCAGTTCCGCAACTCGCAGGTGCCGGGGCTCGACACCGCCACCGTCGTCGGCGCCGTGCACGACCGGCTCGCCGCGGGCGTCCCCGAGCAGGCGGGCACGTCCATCGTCCACGGTGACTACCGCCTCGACAACACCGTCCTCGGCCCCGACGGCTCGGTGCGCGCCGTGCTCGACTGGGAGATCTGCACGCTGGGCGACCCCCTCGCCGACGTGGGGCTGCTGATGGTGTACTGGACCGACCCGGGCGACGAGGCGGCGCTGCTCGGAGTGACGCCGACGACGGTGCCGGGCTTCCCCGACCGTGCCGCCATGCGGGCGCGCTACGCGGCGGCGTCGGGGCGCGACCTCGCCCACCTCGACTTCTACGTTGCGTTCGGGTACTGGAAGCTGGCGTGCATCATCCAGGGCGTCTACGCCCGCTACGTCGGCGGCGCCGCGGCCGGGGACCGGTCGAGCGTGGACGAGTTCGGCCAGAGCGTGGTCAGGCTGGCGGAGATGGCGCAGCGCGCCCTCGACGCCCGGTAGGCGCGCGCCCGCCGTGACCCTCTACGAGCGCCACCTCGAGCGCGTCCTCGTCGACCCCGTGCTGGTGGTGGCGCTCGAGGGGTGGGTCGACGCCGGGCTGGGGGCCGACGGGGCCGTCACCGCGCTGCTGTCGGCCGGGCCCACCGAGTTGGCGGCCACCTTCGACGGCGAGGAGCTCATCGACCAGCGCGCCCGGCGCCCGGTCGTCCACATCGCCCACGGCGTGAACGTGGGGCTCACGTGGCCAGTCATCCAGGTCCGGGCCGGGACCGACCGGGCCGGCGCGGACGTCTGCTACCTGGTGGGGCCCGAGCCCGACTTCCGGTGGCCGAGCTTCGTCGCCTCGGTGGTGACGCTGGCCGGCGAGCTCGGCGTCCGCATGGCCGTGGGGCTCGGCGCCTTCCCGGCGCCGGCGCCCCACACCCGCCCCGTGCGCCTGGCCGCCACCGCCCCGCAGGCCTCCGCCGACCTGGTGGCGCGGGTGGGGATCGTCCAGGGGGAGCTCGACGTCCCGTCCGGGGTGTGGGGTGCCCTCGAGCTCGCCTTCGGCGACGCCGGCGTGCCCGCCGTGGGCCTGTGGGCCCGGGTCCCGCACTACGTGTCGGGGATGGCGTTCCCCTCGGCCAGCGCGGCCCTGCTCGACGGCCTGGCGGCGGTGGCGGGCCTGTCGCTCGACTCGACCCCGCTGCACACCGCCGCCGACTCGGCGCTCCGGCAGGTCGACGACCTCATCGCCAAGAGCGACGAGCACACGGCGATGGTCCGGCAGCTGGAGCGCAGCGTCGACACGGCCGAGGGCAACCCCCTCGACCTCGGCCACCTCCCCACGGGCGACGAGCTGGCCGACGAGCTCGAGCGGTACCTGCGCGGCGAGCCCGGTGAGGGGCGAGCACCCGGCGAGGGCTGAACCGGCCCCGGTGCCCGGAGCCCGGGTCGGTGCGTGGCGACGGGCGCCCAGGGGAGGCCGCTACCGCACCTGCAGGAGGTCGACGACGAAGACGAGGGTCTCGTCGGCCTTCACGGCGGGCGGGTCGCCGCTCGCCCCGTAGCCGAGCGCCGGCGGGATCACGATCTCGCGCCGCCCTCCGGTCTTCATGCCCACGATGCCCTGGGCGAAGCCCGGCACGACCTGGGCGAGCGGGAAGGACGCGGCCTGGTGGCTCTGCCAGCTCGAGTCGAAGTCCTTGCCGTCGGCGTAATCGGCCCCGACGTACTGCACCAGCACGGTGCTCGAGGCCACCGCCGTCGTCCCGGTGCCGACGACGAGGTCCTTGGTCTGCAGGCTGGTCGGCGCCGGGGTGGAACCGGGCCCGATCACGGGCTCGGCCTGCAGGTTCGTCGCACCCGTGATGGCAGGCGGGTTGGCCGCGCCCGCCGCCGGCGTGACGGCGACAGTCCCGGTCGTGGGGGCGGCGGTGGACGGTGGGGCCGTCGACGAGGTGGCCGACGACGAGGTGCTCGACCCGCAGGACGCGAGGGCGGCGATGGGCAGGGCCAGCAGGAACAGGAGGCGTCGCACGGCAGGCAGACTATCCACGGCGGGCCACGCCACGGTCGGCACGGCCGGGGCCCAGGCGCCCGAGGGGGTGGAGGTGCAGGCTTCCCGCATCTACAGCGTGGAGGACGCCAGGCGACGGGCGGCCCGGTCGGTGCCGCGGGCGGTGTTCGACTACATCGACGGCGGTGCCGAGGACGAGGTGACCCTGGCCGAGAACGGACGGGCGTTCCGCGAGGTGACCTTCCGCCCCCGCACGACGGGAGCGGGTCCCGACCCCTCCACGGCCACCACCCTCCTCGGCACCCCCCTGTCCATGCCCGTCCTCCTGGCGCCGTGCGGGCTGGTGCGGGCCATGCACCCCGAGGGCGCCCACGCGGTGGCGCGCGCCGCGGCGGCGGCGGGGACCGTGTCGGTGCTCAGCACGGTGGCGGGCACCGCGCTCGAGGACGTGGCGGCACAGGTCACCGGCCCGCTCTGGTTCCAGCTCTACTCGCCCGGCGGCCCGGCCCAGAGCACCGAGCTCGTCCAGCGCGCCCAGGACGCCGGGTACGCGGGCCTGGTGGTGACGATGGACACCCCGGCACTCGGGCACCGAGAGCGCGACGTGCGCCACGGCGTGGCCCCGCCCTTCCGCTTGGCGCCGGCGAGCGCGGCGCGGCTGGCCGCGCAGGTCGCGGCCCGCCCGCGGTGGGTCGTCGGCATGGGGCGCGCCGCCATCAGGGCACGCGCCGCGGCCCGGGAGACCGGTGCTGCCGCCGCCGGTGCCGCCGGTACCGCCGCTGCCGCCGCCGCTGGTGCCGCCGCTGGTGCCGCCGCAGGTGGCGCCGCTGGTGCCGCCCCGACCGCCCGGCTGGTCGCCATGGGCGCGTCCCCCTTCTCGTGGGACGACGTCGCCGCCATCCGGACGCAGTGGTCGGGGCCCCTGGCCGTGAAGGGCCTGCTCTCGCCGGACGACGCCCGGCGCGCCGTGGAGACCGGCGTGGACGCGGTCATCGTCTCGAACCACGGGGGCCGCCAGCTCGACGGTGCACCGGCCACCATGCGGGTGCTCCCGCTGATCGTCGACGCCGTCGCCGGGCGCGCCGCCGTCATCGTGGACAGCGGGGTGCGGCGGGGCAGCGATGTCGTGAAGGCCGTGGCGGCCGGTGCCGACGCCGTGATGATCGGACGCGCCTATCTGTACGGGTTGGCGGCCTGCGGCCAACCCGGCGTCGAGCGCGTACTCGAGATCCTCCGCACCGAGATGGTCCGCACCCTGTGGCTGCTCGGATGCCCGTCGATCGGGGACCTCGACCGACGGTGGATCGACATCCCGGGTGGCGCGTGAGCGACCCCACGTCGACCGCCCTCGCCTCGACGGGTCGTCGACTGCGCCGTCGTCAGGAGCGCAGATCGACCGCCATGGCCACGATGCCCCGCATCGTCCCGCTCGGGTTCGAGCTGACGGCGTGGGTGTGCGACGCCAACCACATCCCCACGGCGATCAGCACGGCGAACAGCACGAAGACGACCGCCAGGGTGACGTAGCGCGCACCGGGGCCGCCCGACCGGCCCGCGGGCTGCTGGTGCTGGCGGTGCAAGAGCGCCAAGTCGACGGCGTCGAGCCCCGGGAGCGACGACGACGGGCCGGGGCCGCCGGCGGATCCCTCGGGCGCCTGGTCGGCGATCGCCGCCATCTGGCCGGTGGAGGTGGCGGCGTTGATGGCCATCACCCGCCGGGTGTAGTCGTAGGGCGCGATGCGCCCGGCCTCGAAGTCGTCGAGGACGCGCCGCAGGAACGGCTCACGGTCGGTATCGTCCGGGCCGTCCGACACCGGGCCGGGCCCGTCCGGGGCGTCCTGCACCATGGGGCAATTGTCGGCCGTCCGGGCGCGAACCGCAAGCACCGGCCCCTCTCTCGCCGGGCGGGAGCCGCCGCGTGCGGGGCCGCCCGACGAGCCGTCGGATAGCGTGCGCCGATGCAAGTCGACGGGGGTATCGGGTTCGATCCGAGCGACGCCGTGGCCACGGCGAAGCGGGCGGAAGAGGACGGGTTCGATGGCGTGTGGTGCGCGGAGACGGGCCACGACCCGTTCCTGCCCCTGCTGCTGGCGGCCGAGCACACCGAGCGCGTCGAGCTCGGGACGGGGATCGCCGTGGCCTTCGCTCGCAATCCCATGAGCACCGCCGTCCTCGCCAACGACCTGCAGGCTTTCTCGAAGGGCCGGTTCATGCTCGGCCTCGGCTCGCAGATCAAGCCCCACATCGAGAAGCGGTACTCCATGCCGTGGTCGCATCCCGCGGCGCGCATGCGGGAGTTCATCGCCGCCATGCGCGCCATCTGGGCCGCCTGGCACGACGGCACCAAGCTCGCCTTTCGCGGCGACTTCTACACCCACACCCTCATGACGCCGTTCTTCAACCCCGGCCCCAACCCCCACGGCAATCCCAAGGTGTTCCTGGCGGCTGTCGGGGAGCGCATGACCGAGGTGGCCGGCGAGGTCGCCGACGGGCTGCTCGCCCACGGGTTCACCACGGCGCGCTACATGCGCGAGGTGACGATCCCGGCCCTGGAGCGCGGCCTGGCCCAGGCCGGCCGTACGCGCCAGGGCTACGAGATCTCCTACCCCGCCATGATGGTGACGGGGTCGACCGACGCCGAGATGCAGGCGGCCGCGCAGGCCGTCAAGGCACAACTGGCGTTCTACGCGTCCACGCCCGCCTACCGGCCCGTCCTGGACCTGCACGGCTGGGGGGACCTCTTCGCCGAGCTCAACACCCGGTCCAAGCGCGGCGAGTGGGTCGAGATGGCCGATCTCATCCCCGACGACATGCTGGACGCCTTCGCGGTCACCGGTCAGCCCGACGAGATCCCGAAGAAGATCATCGAGCGCTACGGGGACATGGTCACCCGCGTCAGCTTCTACGCGCCGTACCGGATGGAGCGGTCCCGCCTCCGAGCCCTCCTCGAAGGGTTCCGGGCCTCCGGGTCCTGACCGCCCACCGGCGGACCCGGAGCAGGGCCGGGTGCCGGCCACGGGCCCCCGTCAGCGGACGATGTTGACCAGGCGGGGCGGCCGGGCGACGACCCGCGACGGCTCGGTGCCGGCCAGGTCGGCGACGACGCGCGCCGAGGCCAGGGCGGCGGCGGCGGCGTCCGCCTCGGAGATGTCGGGCGAGACCTCGATCCGGTCCCGGACCTTGCCGTTCACCTGCACCACCATGGTCACGCTGTCGGCCCGGGCGAGCTGCGGGTCGAAGGCCGGCCACGGCCCGGCGTGCACCATGGCCCCCTCGCCGTGGCGGCGCTCCCAGGCTTCGGCGGTGACGTGGGGCACCATGGGCGCCAGCACCTGGAGCAGGGCGTCCGCGGCGGCGGCGTACGTGTCCTTGTGCGCGCCGCCCACCGCCTCGCGCCGGTAGCGCTGCAGGGTGTTGGAGAACTCCATGCAGGCGGCGACGGCCGTGTTGAACGACCAGCGCTCGATGTCGTCGCTCACCTTGGCGACGAGCCGGTGCGTCTCGCGCGCCAGCGCCGTGTCCTCGGCGGACGGCTCGCCGTCGCGCTCGGCGCCCTCGGGCTCGACGGTCAGGCGCCAGACGCGGTCGAGGAAGCGACCGCAGCCCTCGATGACGTTCTCGGTCTGCTCCGTCCAGTCCATGTCGTCGCCCGGGGGGCCCGCGAACACGTGGAACAGGCGCAGCGCGTCGGCACCCACCGTGTCGAAGTACCGGGCCGGCGTGATGAGGTTCCCCTTGGACTTCGACATCTTCTTGCCGTCCATGCGGATCATGCCCTGGGTGAACAGGCGTTTGAACGGCTCGCGCGGGACGCCGGGCGCCAGGCCCACGTCGACGAGGGCCTTGGTGTAGAAGCGGGCGTAGAGCAGGTGCAAGATGGCGTGCTCGATCCCGCCGATGTACTGGTCCACCGGCATGAAGTGCTGGGCGGCCCCCGGGTCGAACGGGCGGTCCTCGGCCCACGGGTCGCAGAAGCGCAGGAAGTACCACGACGAGTCGACGAACGTGTCCATGGTGTCGGTCTCGCGCTCGGCCGGCCCGCCGCACACCGGGCACGTCGTGTGCCGGAACGTCGGGTGCCGGGTCAGGGGGGACTCACCGGTGGGCAGGAACTCGACGTCGTCGGGGGCGAGGACCGGCAGCTGGTCCTCGGGCACACCCACGATGCCGTCGACCGGGCAGTAGACGACGGGGATCGGGCATCCCCAGTACCGCTGGCGCGAGACCAGCCAGTCGCGCAGGCGGTAGTTGACCGTGCGCGTGCCGATGGCGCGCTCCTCGAGCCAGGCGGCCGCCCGCTCCTTGGCGGCGGCGACGTCGAGGCCGTCGAGGAAGTCGGAGTTGATCTTGACCCCGTCGCCGGTCCAGGCGCCGCCGTCGAAACCCTCGGGCGGCTGCGTCGTGCGCACCACCGGCAGGCCGTGCGCCCGGGCGAACTCCCAGTCCCGGTCGTCCTCGGCGGGGACGGCCATGATCGCCCCGGTGCCGTAGCGCATGAGGACGTAGTCGGCCACGTACACGGGGATCGGCTCGCCCGTGAACGGGTTGACGACGTGGCCGCCGGTGAACGCTCCCCGCTTGGCCAGGGTGTCGACGCCCTCCTCCGAGGTGCGGTCGAGCTCGCTGCGGGCCGCGGCCGTGGTCCGCAGCTCGTCGACGGCGGCCCGCCGGGCGTCGGTGGTGAGCACGTCGACCAGGGGGTGCTCCGGGGCCATGACGGCGTAGGTCATCCCGAAGCTCGTGTCGGGTCGGGTCGTGAAGACCCGGAGGGCCGGGCCCTCCTCCTCGGCGCCGACGACGGGGAGGTCGAACTCCACGCCCTCGGACCGGCCGATCCAGTTGCGCTGCATGGTCTTGACCCGCTCGGGCCACTCGAGCGCGTCGAGCGACTCGAGCAGCTCGTCGGCGTAGGCCGTGGTGCGGAAGAACCACTGCTCCAGGTCCCGCTGCACCACGAGGTCGCCGGAGCGCTCGCAGCGACCGTCGGAGAGCACCTGCTCGTTGGCCAGCACCGTCTGGCAGCCGGGGCACCAGTTGACGGGCGCGTTGGCCCGGTAGGCCAGGCCCGCCTGGAGCAGCCGCAGGAAGATGACCTGGTTCCAGTGGATGTAGGCGGGGTCGTGACTCCGGATCTCCCGGCGCCAGTCGTAGACGGCGCCCAGCCGCTGCACGCTGGCCTTCAGCTCGGCGATCCGGGCCTCGGTGAAGACCCGGGGGTGCTCGCCGGTCCGGATGGCGGCGTTCTCGGCCGGGAGGCCGAACGAGTCGAAGCCGAAGGGCGACAGGACGGCGAACCCCTGCATGGTCCGGTGGCGCACGATGAGGTCACCGAAGGTGTAGTTCCGGATGTGGCCCTGGTGGGCCGACCCGCTCGGGTACGGGTACATGCACAGCACGTAGCTCGCCGGGCGCCGGTCGCCGGCGTCGACCTCGTAGAGGCGGGCGTCGGCCCAGCGCTGCTCCCACTTGCGCTCGACCACCTGCACGTCGTATGCCCGGGCCATCCCCGGATTCTACGGAACGGGGCCCCGGGCCCCGGGCACCGCTCGATGCGGCGGAGGTGGTGGCCCCGGCGGCGGGCTCAGACGCCCGAACCGGTGGAGTCCGATCCCGGCGAGAGGGAGGAGTTCGATCTCGGCGAGGGGGAGGAACCTCCGAAGAGGCTGCCGAGCCGGCCGCTGTCGAGCAGCCCCACGCCGCAGAACCCGCTGCGCCAACCCTTACCGGAGCGTGACATCGGCACCCCTCGTCGCCGCCCGCACCGCTGAGCAGGCCATTGCATCTTGCCGACGGGCTCGCCGTTTCCACGGTGTGGGAAGGCGACGAGGGCAGGGGCCTCGGAGCCACCCGGGCGTGCCCGTGGCGGCTGGTAACGTGACGGGCTGCCCCGGGGGCGTAGCTCAGTTGGTAGAGCGCTTGACTGGCAGTCAAGAGGTTCG
>DATKSK010000075.1 GCA_035531755.1 Acidimicrobiales bacterium
CCCGGCGATCGCCACCCCGGCGACGAAGGCACCCGACCACCGGTCGCCGCGACGCGGGCGGTACGACAGGCCTGTGGCCCGACGAGTCGAATAATGCATCTTCCGGCTCCCCCCCAAGCCCCGGAGGTCGCGACGACCGACCCGGGGCCACGAGCGGCTGCCGGCCGGAACGTCCACGAACCCCGTCGAACACCTTGCACGTGCCCCGGGTGGCCGCTGCTGCCCGTGGCCGCCGATCCGGGCTCGCCGGACATTGTCGGCACGCAGCTCGTCCGACCGGGGACGCTCCGTGAAGCGTGTCCGGGCACGCGGAGCCAGTCAATGCAGTTGGGCGTCTGTTGGCTCAGTTGACCGGAAATAGAGCATCGGCTGCGCCGCCCGCCCGCGCCGCGTACCCCGCGACCTGGGGCGATCCGGAGCGAGGCCAGGGCCGGGAGGGAACGCCGTCAGCACGGCTCACGTGCCGGACCGCGCTCGGCCGTCGGCGCGGGTCGGGCGCCGGCCTTCCGATACGCACCACGGCCAGTGCGGTCTCACAAGCGAAGCGTGGGATCGGGGGCCCGCCGGCCTGGGCGACCGACGACCCCCGGCATGGGCAGCGATGAAGTTCTCGCCGGCACGTGCCGACAAGACGAGGGGGAATTGGCGTGAAGCGTCGCGCCCCTTGTCAACTGGTGCAACTTGTCAACTGGTGCAACACCCACAACGCGGGTGCGCCGCCCGGCCCCACGGGGCCGGCCCGGAGCCCGCACGATGCGCCCAGGCGTGAGATAGAGCTGATCGACACCTGATGACCGGACGAGGGCGGCCCCGCCACATGGTGACGCGCCGAGGAGCGCACGCCGCCCCCACGCGCCTGCGGTGGCCGACGCACCGGCTCAGCGCGGTCTTGCCCGTGTGGACGCGGCCGCGCCATGCCGCGCCGCGCCATGCAGCGCCGCGCCAGCTGCGGGTGGCGCCGGTGGTGGCATGCCTCGGGGCGCTCGCCCTGGTGACCGGCGGCGCGGCACTGGGATCGGTGGGCACGGGCGGCGCGCTGGCCGCCACGACGGTGTCACCCGGCACGGGCCACGGCCACGGCCAGGACGTGTCGATCATGGACAAACTGGCCAAGCGCTACGCGGCCTCGCGTCATGCCATCTCACTCCCGGCGGCCACCGCCCCGCCGGCGCCGGCCCCACCCTCGCTGGCGGGCTCGCCGGCGCTGCGCCCCCACGAGATCTTCGGGTTCGCCCCGTACTGGACGCTGCCGGACGCGTCGGCGTTCGACGTGGCCGGGATGACGACCCTCGCGTACTTCAGCGTCGATGTGAACGCCGATGGCAGCGTGGCCGAGAGCGGGGCCGGGTGGGTCGGCTACCAGAGCCAGGCTCTCGCCGACCTCGTCACGCGGGCCCACGGGGCCGGCGACCGGGTGGTGCTCACCGCCACATGCTTCGACCAGAAGGCGCTCGACGCGCTCGCCGCCGATCCCGTCGCCGACGGGCGGCTGGCGGCCATACTCGTCCAGCTCGTCCAGGCGAAGAACCTCGACGGCATCAACATCGACTTCGAGGGCAAGGGCCCCAAGGACCAGGCCGGCCTGGACCGGCTGCTGGCCACGGTGTCGGCCGCGATGCGCGGCGGCGACCCACACTGGCAGGTGACGATGGACACCTACGCGTCGTCTGCCGGCGACCCGGGGGGCTTCTACGACATCCCCGGCCTGGCGCCGAGTGTCGACGGGTTCTTCGTCATGGCCTACGACATGAACGACCCCGCCACCCCGTCGCCCACGGCCCCGCTCACCGGCCCGGGCTTCTCCGACCTCGACGCCGTGCAGCAGTACGCCGCGGTGGTGGCGCCGTCCAAGGTGATCCTGGGCGTCCCCTACTACGGCTACGACTGGCCGACGGCGGGACCCGGCCTCGGCGACCCCGCCACCGGCCCGGCCACACCGCTCAGCTACTCCCAGGTGGCCGCCTCCGGGAGCCACGTCTACTGGGACCCCACCACGCAGACGCCGTGGACCTCGTACCTGGTGGGGACGCAGTGGCACCAGACATGGTTCGACAACCCCACGTCGCTCGCCCTGAAGGCGCAGCTGGCCGACACGTACCACATCGCCGGCCTCGGCATCTGGGCGCTGGGCATGGACGGAGGCAACCCCGCCATGCTCGCCGCGCTGCGCGGCAACGCCGCGGTGGTCAAGAACCTCGGGCCGGGGCCGACGGGCGCCGTGGCCCATCCGGGGCCCACGACGACGCTGCCATCGGACTACTTCTTCGCCGGCACCTGGAACGGGATCCCGGTGACGCTGGCCGCGGTCGACCTGGCGTCGATCCCCGGCGCGTCGGCGGCTCTCCCGGCGGGCCGGCTCACCGGGTTCGCCACCAACGACCCCGCCCGTCTCTGCCTGGAGACCGGCCCGGGGCTGGCCGTGGCCGCGGTGCCCGGCACACCCGGCTCCTACCTCGTGACGGCGACCACCCCGGCCGACTGCGCGTCGGGATCGTGGGTGTTCACCACGGCGACATCCGCGCCGGCGACCACCACGCCCACGACCACCACGCCGACGACCACCACGACGGCACCCACCACCACGACCACAACCTCGACGACCACGACGACGACGCCCACCACCACGACCACCACCGCAGGCGGCTGACACGGGGCCCACCGCGCCGACGGCCCGCACCGACGTCACGGCGTCGACGGTCAGGCGTCGACGGTCCGGTGTCGAGGGTCACACCACGCGAGAGTCGTGCCCTTCCCAGTAGCGTTCCCGGAGAAGCCGCTTGTAGAGCTTGCCGTTGGGATCGCGCGGCAGCTCAGCCACGAAGTCCACGCTGCGGGGACACTTGTAGCCGGCGATCTGCCGCCGGCACTCGGAGATCAGGTCGGCCTCGAGCTCCGGCCCGCCCGAGATCGTGTCGACCAGTTGCACCACGGCCTTGACCGCCTCCCCCATCTCGGGATCGGGCACCCCGATGACGGCGACGTCGACCACGCGCCGGTCGCCGATGAGGACGTTCTCGGCCTCCTGGGGGTAGATGTTGACGCCCCCCGAGATGATCATGTGGGCCTGGCGGTCTGTGAGGTAGAGGTACCCGTCGTCGTCGAGCCGGCCGATGTCCCCGAGTGTCCGCCAGCCCCGTCGGTCGGTGATCGACGCCGTCTTCTCCGGGTCGTTGTGGTACTCGAAGGGCCTGCCCCCCTCGAAGTACACGACACCCTCCTCGCCGGGGCCGAGCTCCTCGCCGTCGGGCCCCACGACGTGCGCGGGTGACAGGGGACGGCCCACCGATCCCGGGTGTTCCATCCACTCGGCAGCGGTGATCCACGTCGAGCCGACGTCCTCGGTACCCGCGTAGTACTCGTCGATGATCGGGCCCCACCAGTCGATCATGCGGCGCTTCACCGCCACCGGGCACGGGGCGGCGGCGTGCACCACCGACCGCAGGCTCGACAGGTCGTAGCGCTCGCGCTCGTGCGCAGGCAGCCGGAGCAGGCGCACGAACATGGTCGGGACGAACTGTGCATGCGTGACCCGGTGGCGCTCGATCAGCGCCAGACACAGCGAGGCGTCGAAGTGCTCCATCACCACCGCGGTGGCGCCGAGGCGGAGCATCGACATGCAGTAGACGAGCGGGGCCGAGTGGTACAGGGGCGCCGGCGACAGGTACACGTCGCCTCGACCGATGCCACGCGCCGCCATGGCCGCGGCGATCTGGACGGGAGCGGCCGCGGGGTCACCCATGGCGGTGGCGGCCAGCAGCTTGCGCACTCCCTTGGGCTTGCCCGTCGTCCCCGACGAGTAGAGCATCTCCCGCCCCTCGCACTCGTCGGGGACCGGCACCGCGTCGAACGCGGCGACGGCCTCCTCGTAGGAGGCGAATCCGGGGAGGGGCCCGCCGACCGACAGGCGCAGGCGGATGCGCGCCAGGTCGAGGCTCGACACCGCCTCGGCCATCGCCGGCGAGGAGACGAGGGCGACGGCACCGCAGTCATCGAGGATGTACTGGACCTCGGCGCTGCGCAGGTGGCTGTTGAGCGCGGTGTAGTAGAGCCCAGAGCGTTGCGCCGCCCACGCTACGGGCAGGTAGGCGGCGTTGTTCTCCATGAGTATGGCGATGTGGTCGCCGGGGGACAGGCCTTCGTGGCGCAGCATCCGGGCCAGGCGGTTGGACCGGTCGTCGACCTCCCGGTAGGTGAGGACCTCGCCACTCGCGCCCATGATCAGCGCCGGGGCGTCGGGCTGCTGCGCGGCCCGTGCCCCCAGAGGGAGCACGGGGGCGCCGAGCGCAGGCTCGGGCGCGCTCACGGCCCGCCGAGCACGGCTGCATACATGAGGCGCTTGTGCCGGGCCACCACGGACCGATTCTTGCCCGCCAGCCCGGTGGCCCGCTCCACGGCGCGGCGCAGCACCCCGGCGTCGGGTGCGCTGTCGTGGGCGATGCCGGCGGCCCGGGCGGCGCCGGCGTCGTAGCGCCGGCCGGTCGTGATGGCCTCGTGTGTGGTCACCGTGGGGAGCTTGGCGGCGAGCAGCCCGTACATCACGTCGGTGAGCGGGAGGCCGATGTCGACCTCGGGGAGGCACCAGTACCCGCGGTCGTCGCGCATGACCACGAAGTCGTGTGCGCTGGCGAACATGGCGCCGGCGGCGAAGGCGTGCCCGTTGACCGCGGCCACGGTCACCGCCGGGAAGCCGAGCATCCGACGCAGCAGCCCGTGTACGTCGTCGAGGAAGCCCGCCCCTTCGGGTCCGGCGCTCGCCAGCCAGTCGAGGTCGAGGCCGTTGGAGTAGAACTTGCCCTCCCCCGTGGTCACGAGGGCGAGCGGGCCCTCGACGCCCTCGATGACGTCGAGGGCGTCGTTGAGGGCGTCCACCGAGGCGCGGTTGAACCGGTTCTCGCCGTCGCGCATGTGCAGGACCTGCACCTCACCGCGCTGCTCGACCTCGATCATCGGCTCACCTGTCCTGTGCGGACGCAAGATGTCCAGAGGCCCGACGTCCAGACGGCTCCGGTGCGGACGCAGCCCCCGCTGACGGCGCGCCCGCAGCCACGACGCCGGCGACGACCGCCGACACCGCCTCGCCGCACACGACGAGCGGACGCGTCGTGCGCGCCGTCCGGCTCAGCACGATGGCACCTTCGAAGGCCGCCAGCCCGAACACGGCGAGCTCCCGGGCCACACCGGCGTCCACGCGGGCGCGCACGAGACGCTCCTCGAGCGCGTCCGCCCACGACTCGAACACCGCCGCACAGGCCAGTCGCAGCGGCTCACTCGTGCTGGCCGCCTCGAGGGCAACCGTGGCCACGGGGCACCCGTCGCGGTAGTCGGACGCCTCGAGCGCAGCGGCGCTCAGGTCGAACATGGCACGCACCGACGCCGCCGGGTCGTTGCCCTCGAGGACGGACTCGAGGACCCGGCGAAAGCCCGCCCCGGAACGCGCCACGGCCTCGGCACCGAGCTGCTCCTTGCCGCCCGGGAAGAAGTGGTACAGCGACCCCCGGGGGGCGCCCCCCTCGTCCACGATCCGCTTCAGGCCCGTACCCGCGTAGCCCTGGCGGCGGAAGAGCGTCGCACCGGCGTCGAGCAGCCGTGCCCGCGTCCCGGAGGTCCTGGCCATCGACCCGATCCTACTTGACTTCTATGTAGATCGTCATACATATTGCTGGCGAGGAGGTCGGCAATGGGAGAGCTGCTGCAGGTGTCGGGGGCCGACGAGGGCGTGGTGACCATGGTCCTCGACCGTCCCGCCAAGAAGAACGCCCTGTCGGTGGCGGTGCGCGAGGAGGTGTGCGACGCCCTCGACACCCTCGCCTCCGACGAGCAGGTGCGCGTGGTCGTGCTGGCGGCGGCCGGCGACACCTTCTGCGCCGGGTTCGACCTCGGGGAGTTCTCCGTGCAGGACCCCGATTTCCAGCGACGGCTGTGGCAGTCGGCCGACCGCTTCCACCGCGCCGTGCTCACCTTCCCGCTGCCGATCGTCGCTGCCGTGCAGGGCCCCGCGCTGGCGGGCGGCTTCGACCTCGCCGTCATGTGCGACATCCGGGTCGCCGCCACCGATGCTCGCTTCGGCCACCCCGAACAGACGTGGTCGGACGTGGTCTTCTCCCCCCTCGCCGACATCGTGGGGTCGGGACCGGCGCGCGACCTGTGCCTGACGGGACGCACCATCGACGCCGCCGAGGCATTGCGCATCGGCCTGGTGTCGGCGGTCGTCAAGCCCGGGGTGCTCTCGGGCGAAGCGGCGCGCACGGCGGCCCTGGTGGCGCGCGGCCCGCGCGACGCCCTGATGCGGACGAAGGCGAAAGCGATGCGCCGGGCGGGCAACCCCCCCGACGCCGAGACGCTCGAGCTCTGAACGACCTGCCCCTGCCATCCCGACATTGCGCCGCCGGGCGACCTCGGCGGCGGCCGCGGCGGTCGTACGCCACGCTCCATCTGTGGCGGCACGAAGCCGCCGCGGCGGCACGGGCGTCATGACCGGCGCGCACCGCGCCCTGGAGACCCCACTGGGGCCGCTGGTGCTGAGCGCCGATGCCTCGGGCCGCCTGACAGGCGTCAGCTTCGGGCCGACGTCGAACGCGCCCGGCTCGTCCGGGGCCGGCGGGGTGCTCGACGACGCCGCCGCGCAGCTCGGGGAGTACTTCGACGGCCGTCGCCGGGCCTTCACGCTGCCCCTGGCGATCGGGGGAACGTCGTTCCAGCGCCAGGTCTGGGAGCAGCTGCGCCGGGTCCGGTACGGCACCACCGTCAGCTACGCCGAGCTCGCCCGGCGGGTGGGCCGGGCCGGTGCCGCCCGGGCCGTGGGCCACGCCAACGCCCGCAACCCCCTGGCCATCATCGTCCCGTGCCATCGGGTCGTGGGTGCGTCGGGCGGGCTCACCGGGTACGGGGGCGGGCTCGAGGCCAAGCGCTTCCTGCTCGGGATCGAGGCGGGCGCGGCGTCACGGCACCCTGGTTGACTGGCCGCATCTTCGAGACCGCCGACGACCTCGCCGCCCTCCAGGACCTGCTCGACCGGAGCATGGCCGCGGCCGGCCCCCACCTGCGCACCATCATCACCCCCGACCGACGGGTCGACGCCGCCACGCTCTCCGCCCGGCTCGACGGGATGCGACTGCTCGCCCTGGCCACGGTGACCGCCGACGGGCGTCCGATGGTGGGTCCCGTCGACGGCATCTTCTACAGGGGCTCGTTCCACTTCGGGACGGCACCCGACGCCGTGCGCTCCCGCCATCTCCGGGAACGGCCCCAGGTGAGCGCCACCCACCTGCCCGGCGAGGAGTTCGCCGTGACCGTGCACGGGAGCGCCGTGCCCGTCGACGTGAGCAGCACGGACTCGGGGTTCCGGCGCTGCCTCCTCGACGTCTACGTGCCCGCTACGGCCCCGAGTGGGAGCAGTTCCTCGACTCGGGGCCCGTGTACCTGCGCATCGAAGCGGCCCGGATGTTCACGTTCCGGACGGGCGATACCGACGCCGGAGACTGAGTACGTGCTTCTTGAGACGCGGCCCGCGGCCATGAGGTGCGGCCCGCACCCGAGGCGCGGCCCGGACGTGGGGTGACGACGGGGGCGCTGCCGCCGTCCGCCTCCGCAGCGGCCGCGGGACTGGCGCCGTGCCCCCGGTCGTGGTGGACTCGCTCGTCACCGGCGAGGGTAGGCACCCCCGGTGTCGAACGGAGGCGCCGTCATGACCAGTGAGCACTGGAAGGACGAGCCCGAGGAGCACGACTACCCCGCCGCCCGGGCCTACCTGTCACTGCTCGTCGATCCCGCACAGGCGAAGCGGTTGGCGAAGGCGCTCGAGCGCAGCCCGGGGATCGAGCACTACATGGCCAAGGACATCCTGCGGGCCAGCGGGCTGCCGCTGCTGCCGGCCGACGACCCCGAGGTGGCGAAGGACCTCGGCAAGGTGCAGGCGGGAACGAAGCTCTCCCCCGTGTTGCTGGTGCGCGGCGCACCGCTGTGGGTCGCCGACGGCTACCACCGCGTCTGTGCCAGCTACCACCTCGAGGAGGACACCTCCATCCCGTGCCGCATCGTCTCCCGGGGCGCGGCCTCGTCGTAGCCTCAGAGCGGCTGCACCATCAGCTGGACGTGGTGACGCCCACCGTCCGGCGTCCGCAGACCCGGTACGAGTACAGCGTCGCCCTCCCGGGTGAAGCCCATGGCCTCGAAGAACGACAGCGCCGTCGTGTTCTCCGACAGGGTCTGCAGGTGGCAGCCGGCGACGGACGCGGACCGGAGCCGTTCGAGCCAGTGCCGGACCAACGACGCCCCGACCCCCCGACCGCGCGCCACCGGCAGCAGGTCGACGTGCAGATGGGCGGGCCAGCGGGCGTCGACGACCGAGGAGGGCGGGAGCTGCTGGCGGCGCACGCCGGCCGCGACGGCGTCACCGATCGACCGCCACACGAACCCCGCCGTACCGGGGCGCACGACGAGGGCCCGTCGCAGCAGGCTGCGCCCGAAGACCCGGGCCGGATCCGTCACCGTGCGCGAATCGGCGCAGCCGAGGAGGTAACCGGCCACGTCGCCGTCGATCTCGCACACCGACGCGGAGCCGGGCTCTTCGTCGGTGTAGTAGCCGGTGAAGAGATCCGCGAAGCTCGCGGCGTCGCGCCAGTACCAGGCGGCGGGGCCGCCCATGTACCCCGTCACGTGACAGATCCTGCGCACCGCGGGCCGGTCGGCGGCTTCGTACGGCCGCAGGACGACGTCGGTCACGTCCCCGGTGACCGTGTCTCCGCCATGGGACCATTCTGGCGGGCGTCGGGCCCGGGGCGGCCGATCCGGCACGGCGACGGTCGGCGCGGCGGCCGTGCGGTCAATCGGCGGCGATCGCCGCCAGGACGTCGAGCTTCGCGGCGCGCCGCGCCGGCCAGCTGGCGGCACCGAGCCCCAGCAACGCCGCCAGGACCAGGAACGTCACGAGACTGCCGAAGGGGAGCACGATGTCGGTGATCCCCTGTTGTTTCAGCGCCGCCGCGAAGGCCGACCCCAGCGCCGTCCCGACGACGACGCCGACGATCGCACCGAAGAGCGACAGGATGACCGCTTCCGACCGGATCATGGCCCGGATCTGGCGGCGCTTCATCCCGACCGCCCGGAGCAGCCCGATCTCGTGGGTCCGTTCGAACACCGAGAGCATCAGGGTGTTCACGATGCCGATGAGGGCGATGACGACGGCGAGGGCCAGCAAGGCGTACACGAGGCCCAGGAGCTGGTTCACCTGGGCCTGTTGCGCCTTCTCGAACTGGGCCCGGGTCCGGATCTGCAGGTTCGGGTAGGCCTCGAGCCCGCTCGAGACGGCCTTGGTGACGCCCCCGGTGTGGCCGTTGGTGTCGAGGAGCACGGCGACGGGGAGGGGGGCGTTGAAGTGCGAGAGGAAGAAGCCGTCCCCGACGAGGAAGCTGCCGAGCAGGGCGTTGGGCTTGAAGATCCCGCCGATGCGCATCGTCGACGCGCCGGTCTCGGCGAACTTCACCGGTACGACCGAGCCCACCGAGAGGTGCTTGGTGTTCGCCGTCGTGGTGTCGATGAGCAGTTCCCGCGCCGCCAGGGCGGGGCCACCCGAGCCGGCGTCCATCCGCAGGATCACGGTGTCCGGGAGATGGTCGGTCGACACCGCGGTCAGGTTCGCCAGCGAGTGCTGGAACTCGAACTCACCGCTGTAGACGGTGGACGCGCTCGCCACGCCCGGCACACGTGAGGCGGCATCCGCCACCGAATTGCTGAAGCCGCCCGGGCCGTTGCCCGACGCCGTGATGATGTAGTCGGCACTGACGGCATTGTCGACGCTGCTCGTGGCCGACCGCGACAGGGAGGCGCCGAAGACCGCCATCGTGGAGACCAGCGCCAGGCCGACCATGAGCGCCGAGGACGTCTGGGCTGTCCGGCGCGGGCTGCGCATCGAGTTCTCACGGCCCAGCTTCCCGGAGATACCCAGGGCGCGGGACAACGGGCGCCCGAGGAGGCTCGCCATGGGCCGGGCCACGATCGGCGCCAGCATCCCGATGCCGATGAAGACCGCTACCGCTCCCAGGCCCACGAGTTGGATGGCGGGCTTGGTCAGCCCCGACGCCAGGGCGGCGATGCCGAGGCCGGCGATGACGCTGCCGATCACCACGCGGCGCCTGGAGGACTCCGCCTCGTCCCCTCGGTAGTCGACGAGCGCCGCCACCGGGGGAATGCGAACGGCGCGGCGCGCCGGGCTGATCGCCGAGACCATGGTCACGCCGACGCCCACGACGATGGCGGCCACCACCGTCCGGAACTGGAAGACCAGCGCGCCCGAGGGCAGCGTGATGCCGAACCCCTTCAGCAGGGCCTCGAGGCCGATCGCCGACAGCACGCCCAGGCCGAGCCCGATCAGCGAGGCAACCAGGCCGAGGATGCCGGCCTCGGCCAGGACGGAGCGGAAGACCTGTCGGCGGCTCGCCCCGACGATGCGCAGCAGGGCGAGTTCGCGGGTCCGTTGGCCGACGATGATCGAGAAGGTGTTGAAGATCGTGAACCCGCCCACGAACAGAGCGATGAACGCGAAGACCAGGAGCGCGGTGGAGAAGAAGGACAGCGCCTGGTTGATGGCGTTCGTCTGCTCGTTTGCCACCGTCTGGCCGGTGACCACCTCCACCCCCGCCGGCAGCACCCGGGCAATGGCGCGTTGCAGGCTCGGTGTGTCGGTGCCCGGTCGGGCCAGCACGTTGATGGTGTCGACGTGGCCGTTCTCGTCGAAGATCCGCTGGGCCGTCGAGAGGTCGAACGCCGCCAATGTCGCCCCCGCCAGATTGTCGGCGGTCCCGAACCTGACGATGCCCGTGAGGGTGAAGGTCTGGGGCGCCCCGGCCAGGAGCACCCGCACGTGGTCACCCGGGGCGAAGTGGTACTTCTGCGCCGTGCCCTGGTCCATGGCGACGTCGCTCGAAGAACTGGGGGCGACGCCGCGGACCACTCGCAGCGAGGACAGCTGGGGGTCGGGGTCGAACGACACACCGAGGGTGGGCGCCCCCCCGGTGCGGATGGCCGTGCCGTTCGGCGCGACGAATTGCGCGTAGCCGCTGACGGTCCCCTCGGCGGCGGCGACGCCGGGCACCCGGCGCACCGTGGCCATGATCGCCTGCGGGATCGGCGAGCGCACGGCCCCGCCGCGCCCGCTGTTGTCGGTGAACGCCGCCTTGCCCCGGACCTGGAAGTCGACGTTCTGGTAGATGTGGCCGAACAGCGTGGTGAAGGTGTTCTGGAGCGTGTCCGTCAGGACGAGGGTGCCGGAGATGAACGTCACCCCGAGCACGATGGCGAGCCCGGTGAGCGCCAACCGCAGCCGGTGCGCGAGGAGGCCCTTGATGGTCACCTTCCACATGTCAATTCCCCAGCAGCTTCATCTGCTCGAGGACCGAATCGGCCGTCGGGGACAACAGCTCCCCGACGATCCTGCCGTCGGCCAGGAAGACGACGCGATCCGCGTAGGCCGCACCACGGGGGTCGTGCGTGACCATGACGATCGACTGCTCGAACTCCGTCACCGAGCGGCGCAGGAAGGCGAGCATCTCGGCCGACGAGTTGGAGTCGAGGTTGCCCGTGGGCTCGTCGGCGAAGATCAGGTCCGGCCGGCTGATGAGCGCCCGGGCGCATGCGGCCCGCTGCTGCTGGCCCCCGGACAGCTCGACGGGCCGGTGGCTCAGCCGGTCTCCGATCCTGAGCTGCTCGACGAGGTAGTCGAACCACGCCTGGTCGACCTTCATGCCGGCCAGGTCGGCGGGGAGGGTGATGTTCTCGCCCGCCGTCAGCGTGGGCACCAGGTTGAAGGACTGGAACACGAAGCCGATCCGGTCGCGGCGCATCTGGGTCAGGCCGCCATCGTCGAGGAGCCCGATCTCGAGGTCGCCGACGAAGGTTCGCCCCGACGTCGGCGTGTCCAGCCCGGCCATGCAGTGCATGAGCGTCGACTTGCCGGAACCGGAGGGCCCCATGACGGCGGTGAACTGTCCCCGCCCGAACTCGACGTTGATGCCGGCCAGCGCCTGCACGGCGGCGTCACCCTTGCCGTACGTCTTCACGAGGTCGACCGCACGCGCCGCCGGTGTCTGCGGAGTTCTGGATGCTCCTGTCGATGCCTGGTCTGTCACCGTCATGTGGCCGCCCTCCGTGTGCTCGGGCGCGACCCTATGCCCGGGCGGTCGTTGCCCGCGGGCGTCCGGCGGCGGCTCGGCACGAGCAGCCTGGCGCGGCGCCGGAGGGAAGGGAATCAGGGATGTCCCTGGCGCGCCCCTACCGGGGGATGCCCCGGGGGCGTCACCCGCGAGCTCAGCGGTGCACCGGCGTCATGTCGCCGTAGCGGTCGCCGGCGGCGGCACCGACGGGCAGGACCTCGTCGATCCGCCGCAGCTCCTCCTCGGAGAGCCGGATGTCGTCGGCGGCCACGTTCTGCTCCAGGTAGGCGCGCCGCTTGGTGCCCGGGATCGGGACCACGTCGTCCCCGCGGGCGAGCACCCAGGCCAGGGCCAGCTGGGACGTCGCCACTCCCTTGGCCGCGGCGATCTCCTCGAAGCGCCCCACGAGCTCGAGATTCTTACGGAAGCTCTCGCCCCGGAAGCGCGGGTTGTGGCGGCGGAAGTCGTCGGGGGCCAGGTCCTCCGGCGTCCGGATGGCGCCGGAGAGAAATCCCCGCCCGAGCGGCGAGTAGGCGACGAAGCCGATGCCCAGCTCGCGCACCGTCTCGAGCACACCGTCGGTCTCGGGGTCCCGGGTCCACAGCGACCACTCGGTCTGCAGCGCCGTGATCGGGTGGACGGCATGTGCCCGGCGGACCGTGTCGGGCGCCGCCTCGGACAGCCCGAGGTACCCGACTTTCCCCGCGGCCACCAGCTCGGCCATGGCGCCGACGGTGTCCTCGATGGGGGTGTCGGTGTCGACACGATGTTGGTAGTAGAGGTCGATGTGATCCACCCCGAGCCGGCGCAAGGAGGCGTCGCACGCCGACCGCACGTACTCGGGGCGGCCGTTGATGCCGATGCGGGTGCCGTCGGGGGCGCGCTCGTTGCCGAACTTGGTGGCGAGGACGACCTCGTGGCGTCGCCCGACGATGGCCCGACCCACCAGCTCCTCGTTCGTGAACGGCCCGTACATGTCGGCGGTGTCGAGCAGCGTCACGCCGAGGTCGAGGGCCCGGTGGATGGTGGCGATCGACTCCGCCTCGTCCCCCGCCCCGTAGAACTCGCTCATGCCCATGCAGCCCAGCCCCTGAGCGGAGACGACCAGGCCCTGTCCGAGTGTCCGCGTTCGCATGGCACCGGTCTAGCAACTTCCGTCGCCGGCGTGGCCTCGGGCCGGGATCACCAAAGCTGTGAATATCGTTTGAACGCCGTCGCTGCTACCTCCGGCCCGCTGCTCCTCATCTACGATCCGAGTCCGTGTCCACGCCCGGAACTGTTCGACTCGTCGGTGCCCTCCTGGGCGTCGGTTTCCTGGCAGCCGCCGTCACGATCGCCCTCGGCGCGCTCCCCCGGCCTGCCGCCGGGGGTACGTGCGGCCCCGGCACCTCTTCGGAATCTGCGATCGCGTCCTTCTTCGATCCTGCCTCCATCGGTGCCGGACCTGAGCCTTCGGCGGCATCGGGCTCGCGCCCACAATGGATCGCCTTCGTGCGCGAGTGTCAGTCCGCCACCAACACGCGGATGATCGAGGCGGGATCCATGCTCGCAGGGGGCCTTCTTCTGGGGCTTGGTCTCCCGTGGGCAGTGCGGAGCCGCATCGCGAAACCGAACCACACCGACCCGGTAGCAGTCCCCCCGCCGGGGTGGTATCCGGACCCCACCGATCCGAACGTGCCTCGATGGTGGGACGGAAGGGCATGGGGTCATGCTCACGCCCCACCGGGACAACAGCCTTCCCCGGCGCCACCCCTGGGAGGGCCTTGACCGTCATCCGCATCGACGCCATCGCGGTGCGAGGACGTGTGACGAGGAGCTGGTCGCATCCCGATATTGCCGCCGGTAGCTGAACGGGGTTTCGAAGAGCCGGGTAGGGATCTGGCGAGGTGGCGGGTATGAGGGGCCCTCCGCGATCCCACCGGGTGCGGGTGTACCGGCGGTACGCCCGACACGTACCACCAGGCAGGCCAGCTCGAGATCCACGATGACCGGGACGACCTCCTCGGCGAGGCATCATTCCCCGGTGATCGTTCTCCACTCGGCGTGGCTGGCCCGAGCCGGCGGCCTCGCTCTGTGGGCCGAGGATGGTGATCGACCCCGGACGACCCCGCCCCGCCGGGGTCGTCCTCCCCGTCAGCGGCGCCCGGAAGCCCACCCCTTCGCCCTCGGCGCCGACGGCATCCGCCTGGCCGCCGCCGAGCTCGGAGGGATTGCCACAGAGGACCTGGTCGTCAAGGCCCACGAGGTAGAGCTCTCCCTTCGGCTGCCCGCCGTCGGCCGCGGGCCGATCGGCTCGCCCTGGCTCGAGGACGACCTCGCCACGTCGCCGCCCGCGGCGTCCTCGCCTTCCCCTACGGCGCCCTCCACATGGACCACCGCGGGGATCGTCTTCGAGCCATCCGATGCAGCACACCTCGTGCTGGCGTTGACGGCGGCCGACCCGTCCGGGGCCCCTTCCGACCCGTCGGGCATCGTCCTCGCCTCCGACCTCCGATTCGCAGCGCGTTCCGCGGAGATGATCCTGGAGCTGACCGCCCGCGGCCGCATGCTCCCCACCCTGGAGCGCACCGGCGACGGTTGGCGGGCCCGCTGGCGCCCCCTCATCGACGCACGCGATCGTGGCCGCATCCAGACCCTGGTGTGGGCCCTTCCACCGTCGTTCATGGCCGCGAGTACCGTCGATGCCGCTCAGGACCACGCCCGCAGCGATGCGGCCCCCGAAGCCCCCGAAGCCCCCGAGGCGCCCGAGGCGCCCGAGGCGCCCGAGGAGATCCTCCGCTCCTATCTCTGGAGTGTGGCCGACGCAATGGTCCGGCGGTTCGTGGCCGATCGCCCGCCTGCCGCCGGGGCCCCTGCCCGCCGGCGCCGTTCACCGGGGCCCATTCCCGCCGAGGCGTGGCTGGCGGCTCTGCGTTCGCCCGACGGAATCGTCGACGCCGGGGACGACGAGTTGCACGCCCTCGCCGACACCCTCCACGCCTGGCACGCCACGCAGGACACGGAGGCGGACCCCGTACGGACCTGCTTCCGGATCGTCCCGCCTCCCGTCGACGCCGAAGAAGACCATGGCGTCCGTGAAGACGGCATTGCCCCGCTCCCCGGCCGGCGGCGCCCGGCCGCCCAACGCCAACCCGTCGATGAATGGCGGATCGAGTTCGCGCTGCAGGCGGTCGATGATCCGAGTCTGCTCGTCTCCGCCGAGAGCGTGTGGGCCGACGGGCCCGAGCTCACGGCCTTGGAGCGCCACGCGATGCACCCCGACGAGCACCTCCTGCGAGGCCTGGGCCGTGCGTCTCGGCTCGTCCCTTCACTGGGCGCCGCGCTGGCCTCGGCGACGCCCTGCGCGCAGGTGACCGACGGCGCCGGCGCTCTCGCCTTCCTCCGCGACGGCGCGCCGATCCTCGAACAGGCCGGCTTCGGGGTGCTCGCCCCACCTTGGTGGCGCTCCTCCCGGGCACGTGTGAGCCTCCGGCTCAAGGCTCGAACCACGTCGAAGGCTGGGTCATCACCATCGGCCATCGGGCTGGAGGGCTTGTGCGACATCAGCTGGGAGGCGGTCCTCGGTGACGACAAGCTCGGGCTGGCCGAGCTACGCGCGTTGGCGCGCCTCAAGCAGCCGCTCGTACGGATCCGGGGCCAGTGGGTGGAGCTGGGGGACAAGGACATCGCCGCCGCCATCGCGGCCGTGGGACAGAAGGGCGGCGGCGTCACCCGCATGTCGGCCGGCGATGTGATGCGCAGCGCCCTCGGGATCGAGCCGACCGCCGGCGACCTACCCATTGCCGACGTGGAGGCAGACGGGTGGCTCGGGGACCTCCTCGCCGGTGCCGAGGACCGTCGGCTGCGGGCCAGGGTCACCCCCGACGGCTTCGTCGGCGAACTGCGCCCCTACCAAGAGCGCGGGCTCGGGTGGCTGGCCTTCCTCGGCGACCTCGGTCTCGGGGCCTGCCTGGCCGACGACATGGGCCTCGGGAAGACGGCCCAGCTCCTCGCCCTCGTGGTCGATGAGCGCGCCCGACGCGCCCCTCCGGCGCCGACGCGTCGAGGACGATCGGGAGCGGCCAAGCCAGCGGGACGCGGCGCCGGCCAGTGGGCGGGACCGACCCTCGTCCTCTGCCCGATGTCGCTCGTCGGCAATTGGCAGCGAGAGGCAGCACGCTTCGCCCCCGGACTGTCGGTGTATGTCCACCACGGGCCGAATCGGCTCGACGGCAAGGCCTTCACCCGCACGGCCGGGCAGGCCGACCTGGTGCTGTCGACCTACGGTCTCGCCGCGCGCGACCAGCGCCTCCTCGCCACCGTTCCGTGGTGGCGCCTGGTCCTCGACGAGGCGCAGCAGATAAAGAACAGCGCGGCCCGAACCACCCAGAGCGTCAGGGCCATACCGGCCCAACGGCGGATCGCCATGACCGGCACCCCGGTGGAGAACCGCCTGACCGAGCTGTGGTCGATCATGCAGTTCCTCAACCCCGGCTTGCTCGGCTCGGAGAAGGGCTTTCGCGACCGCTTCGCCCTCCCGATCGAGCGAGATGGCGACGACGAGGCGGCAGCCCGCCTCCGTCGCGTCACCGCTCCGTTCGTGCTCCGCCGGCTGAAGACCGACCGGTCGATCATCGCCGACCTGCCCGACAAGCTCGAGATGAAGGAGTTCTGCACCTTGACCCGCGAGCAGGCCAGTCTCTACCAGGCCGTCGTCGATGACATGCTGGCGAGGATCGACGACGCCGACGGCATCGAACGCCGCGGCCTGGTCCTCGCCACCATGATGAAACTCAAGCAGGTGTGCAACCATCCGGCGCACTTCCTGGCCGACGGCTCGTCGCTTCCGGGACGGTCGGGCAAGCTGACCCGCCTCGTCGAGGTGCTCGACGAGGCCGTGGCCGAGGGCGACCGGGCGCTCGTGTTCACCCAGTTCACGGAGATGGGGAACCTGCTCGAGCGCCATCTTCGCCGTCATCTCGGGTGCGACGTGCTGTGGCTCCACGGCGGGGTGTCGAAGAAGGCGCGCGATGGCATGGTCGAGCGGTTTCAGGGCGACAACGGCCCGCCCGTGTTCCTGCTGTCGCTGAAGGCCGGGGGCACCGGTCTGAACCTGACGGCAGCGACCCATGTCGTGCACTTCGACCGGTGGTGGAATCCCGCGGTCGAGAACCAGGCGACCGATCGGGCCTTTCGCATTGGCCAACGGCGCAACGTGCAGGTGCGGAAGTTCGTGTGCGGCGGGACCCTCGAGGAGCGCATCGACGACATGATCGAGAGAAAGCGCGTACTGGCCGAGCGGATCGTCGGCACCGGTGAAGGCTGGATCACCGAGATGTCCACCGACCAACTTCGCCAGGTCGTGGCCTTGTCGGCCGATGCCGTCGGGGGCGACTGATGCCCCCCCGTCGTCCTGCGAGTCGGTCCCGGCGCCGCGGCCAAGAATGGTGGCCGCCACCGTCCACCCCGATCGCCGTAGAAGGAGGGCTGCAGGCCCGCAGCCAACGCGGCCCGATCGGTGATACCTGGTGGTCGCGACGTTTCATCACCGTGCTCGAGTCGGTGGGCATCGGCAGCCGTCTCCAGCGGGGCAAGCGATACGCCCGCACGGGCCAGGTGCTCAGCATGGACGTGGCGCCGGGTCAGGTGACGGCGTCGGTGCAGGGCTCGCGGGCCAAGCCCTACCGGGTTTTCATCGAGACACGCGTTCTCACGGCCGGCGAATGGGATGCCGCCGAGGCGGTCATGGCGTCGAGCGCTGTCTTCATGGCCAAGCTCCTGGCCGGCGACATGCCCGAAGAGATCGAGGAGGCGTTCGCCGAGTCGTCGGGCCCGCTGTTCCCCGCCTCGGCAGACGGGTTCGACTCGGCATGCTCGTGCCCGGACGGGGAGAACCCGTGCAAGCACATCGCCGCGGTCTACTTCCTCGTAGCAGAGGCCTTCGACCGCGACCCGTTCCTCATCTTCGCCTGGCGCGGCCGGGGCAAGGCCGAACTTCTCGCTGGCCTACGGGCGCGCCGGCGCGGCTTGGACGCCGTCGACGGCTCCGGCGGCTCCGGCGGCTCCGGCGGCTCCGAACCGACCGAAGCGACCACGGACTCCGACGTCGGACAGTTCGGGTGGCCCACGCCTGACCCCGAGCGCCGCGCCACGCTGCAGCCGGCGGACCCTTCATCCCTGTGGGGGAGGCATGAGGACTTGGTGGCCATCGAGATCCGACCCCGCCTGGCCGTTGCCCCCGACCTGCTTCTTCGTCAACTCGACCCATCACCCCTCGCCGGCGACGGGGAACGGATCACCGACGCCCTCCGTCCGCTCTACGAGGCGATGACTGCGGGTGCCGCTGTCCTGGCCCTCGGCGAGCCAGCACCGGTAGTCGCCACGCAAGCAACGGGCCCAGCGAGCGCCCGGCCAGACACCGGGGGTGAGTCCATCCGGACACGGGACCCGAGTACCGGGTCGACACCTTCTTGACACCACTCCGAAGAACGGGACTGGCTCCGACACCCGGATTTGGTGCCCGTCCACAATCTCCGTTTGGGCGTGTGCGTGGTCCCGGCGTGCGACCACGCACCGCGTCGTCAATCGATTCATGTCGGCGATCGTCGACAGGTTCAGGAGCACGACCCGGGAGAACGCCGACACCTGTGCCAACAACCTGCTGTCCAAGCGGGACTACGTGGACTATCCGACTGCATTCACTGAAGATGGCCGATCGCTGCGGAGATCATCGACGCCGCATGGCGACATCTGGTGAAGGACCGGCTCGATTTCACGGGCGCCCGTTGGGGCCTCGAGGAGACGCTCACCGCCCCACACCTCCGCCAGCGCCACTCCGGGCCGTTCGCCTTCCGCTCGCCCCGACGCCCCTCCCTCCCTGGCGCACCACGAGTGGTCTGGCGCCCCTGATTGGACTGTTCTCGAACCCTGAATCCCGGGAACAACTGGCCGACCTATTTGGCAAGCTAGGACTCGGCGGCCGATAGGGGGAACGCCCGTTCGATTGTCCAATGCAGCTCGTGCCGAGTCAAGCCGGATTACCGCCTGCTTCGGACCGTTCTCGGAAATTGCCTCAGCACCACATTTGCAACAACTACCCCCTTGACATCTCTCGCCCCGAGCGTGGATAGTGCTGAAACCACTACTCGTGGTCATGGCCGCTCCGATGGTGACCCCATCGCCATGCGAGGAACCCGAAGTTGGGAAGCCCAGGGGGGGCCATGTCCAGAGTTGGTGCTGCTCGTCGCCGAGACGGGCAAGGCAAAGACCGCGCCCGCAGCAGGGGGCTCGCTGCTTACGGCGGTACTAAGCCTCGATACACCGATGAATGACCGGAGTAGGTAGCCGCGTATCCGCGGAAAGTGCCTCCGTGCTTGGGAAAATAGCGATGTCGAAGTCGCTTGTACTCCCCGAGCCAGGAGGCACTTTCAGTGAGAGCAGTATCGC
>DATKSK010000076.1 GCA_035531755.1 Acidimicrobiales bacterium
CACGAGTCGATGATCACGACGGGAGGCGCCGGGGACGACAGGGCTTGCAGCTGGAACAGTCGTGATATATCGTGAACGTACGAGAACAGTTCTCCGGCAGGATTCCGGGCGGAGTCCGCCCGAGAGAACCGAGAGTCGAAACGACGAGGAGGAGTCAGTGATGAACCACCACATGAAGATGAAGGGACCCCGAGGCCGACACGGCGGACCGCCGTGGCGCGGTGCTGACTGGGGCGGCGACTGGGGCGGGTGGCGAGGTGGCGGACGGCGCATGCGCCGTGGAGACATTCGCACCGCGTTGCTCTCTGCACTCACCGACGGTCCCGCGCACGGCTACGAGATCATCGGGCGGCTCGAGGAGAAGAGCGGCGGCACCTGGCGGCCCAGCCCCGGCTCGGTATACCCGACGCTGCAGTTGTTCGAGGACGAGGGGCTCGTGCTCTCGGAGCAACGCGACGGCAAGCGGGTCTACGAACTCACCGACGCCGGCCGTACCGAGGCCGCGGCGCGCGCCGAGCGGCAGGGGACCGCACCCTGGGACGCCGACGACGACGCCAACGAGTTCCACGGGCTCATCAGGGCCGCCGCCCAGATGTTCGTCGCCGCCAAGCAGATCGCACGGCTCGGCGACACGTCGCAGATGGAACGGGCCACGACCGCCATCCGCGCCACGAGCAAGGAGCTCTACAAGATCCTGTCGGAAGACTGAGCCGGAGGACCGAGCCGGAGGACCGAGCCGACGCCCGGCGGCCGGCGGCGCTAAGCGCCCATGGCGTGGACGCCCCCGTCGACGTGCACCATCTCGCCCGTCGTCATCGGGAACCAGTCCGACAGCAGTGCCACGCACGCCCGCGCCACGGGCTCGGCGTCGTTGACGTCCCACCCGAGCGGTGCCCGGCCCCCCCAGGTGTCCTCGAACGCCTTGAAGCTCGGGATGGACTTGGCCGCCATCGTCCGTATCGGCCCGGCGGCCACCAGATTGACGCGCACCCCCTCGGGGCCCAGGTCCCGCGCCAGGTAGCGCGACAACGACTCGAGGGCGGCCTTGGCGACACCCATCCAGTCGTAGGCGGGCCACGCCACCCGGGCGTCGAAGTCGAGGGCCACCACCGACGACCGCCCGGCCGCGCTGAGCAGCGGCCGCATCGCACCGACGAGCGCCTTCAACGAGTACGCCGAGACCTCGAGGGCCACCGCCACCTCGGCCCACCCGGCCCGCAGGATGTCCCCCCCGAGGCATTCCTGGGGCGCGAAGCCGATGGCGTGCAGGATCCCGTCGACCCGTCCCCAGCGCGCCGCGAGGTCGTCGGCCGCGGCCTGCAGGTGGTCGGCATTGGTGACGTCGATCTCGATGACGTCCACCGCGGTGTCGAGCTTGCGCGCCGTGCGCCGCGTGAGCGACAGGCCCCGCCCCGCGCCCGACAGGACGATCTCGGCTCCCTCCGCCTGGGCCAGCCGGGCGACGCCGAAGGCGAGTGAGGCGTCGGTGAGGACGCCGGTCACGAGGATCCGCTTCCCCTGGAGAAGGCCGCCGTGGGATGACACCGTCGGGGACCCTACCCGAGGCCGCGGACCGAGCCGGGGGCGAGGCTGAATCAGCCGCGGGAGCCGGTGTGCCAGTGTGTTCCGATGCACGTCGGGATCCTCGGGGGAACCGGTCCCCTCGGTCGGGGGCTGGGGCTGCGGTTGGCCGCGGCCGGGGCGTCGGTGACCATCGGGTCGCGCGATGCCGAGCGGGCCGCGACCGTGGTCGGCGAGCTGCACGACCGCTGGGCCGACCGGGACCTCGCCCTCGACGGGGCGGGCAACGACGCTGCCGCGGCAGGCGAGGTGGTCGTGGTGGCCACCCCGTGGGACGCCGCCGCCCCGACGATCCGTCCGCTGGCCGGCCAGCTGGCCGGGAAGGTCGTGGTCTCGGTGGCCAACGCCCTCGTCAAGCAGGGTCGGGAACTGCACCCCCTGATCCCCCCGCGCGGGTCGATCGCCGCCGCCGTGCAGGCCGGGCTCCCCGGCTCCCTGGTGGTCGCCGCCGGCCACCACCTGCCGGCCTCGGAGCTCGAGGACCTCGACCGTTCCCTCGGCGCCGACGTGCTCGTCTGCTCCGACCATGCGGAGGCCACCGAGGCGGCCATGGCCCTGATGCGCTCGATCGAGGGCCTGCGCCCGCTCGACGCCGGGAGCCTGGCGGCCGCCTCCGCCATCGAGTCCTTCACCGCCGTTCTCGTCAACCTGAACGTCCGCTACAGGGCCCACAGCTCGCTGCGCCTGGCGGGCCTGGACCACGTCGGAGCCGGGTGACGGCCCGGTGATGTACCTCCACGACACGCCGCGCGGCGAGATCGTCGCGTTCGACCCCGACCGCACCGTGACCATGTACTCGTGCGGCATCACCCCCTACGACGCCGCGCACGTCGGGCACGCGCAGGTGTACCTCACCTTCGACATCCTGCAGCGGCGCCTGATCGACCTGGGGCACGAGCCCAGGCTCGTCCGCAACGTCACCGACGTCGACGACGACATCCTGCGCAAGGCGCGCGAGCTCGGCGTCCACTATCTCGACCTCGCGGCCGAGGAGATGGCCCGCTTCGACGCCAACATGCAGGCGCTCGGCCTCCTGCCCGTCTTCCGTGAGCCGCGCGCCACGTCCGCCATCCCGGAGATCCTCTCCCTCATCGGCGCCGTGCTCGACACGGGGCACGCGTACAGCTCGGGCGGCGCGGTGTACTTCGACATATCGACGTTCCCCCGGTTCGGCCAGGTGAGCCACCTGTCGCGCCCGGAGATGCTGGTCCTGGCGGCCGAACGGGGCGGCAACCCCGACGACCCCAACAAGCGCGACCCCCTTGACTTCGTCCTGTGGCAGCCCTCGGCACCCGACGAGCCGTCGTGGGAGTCACGTTGGGGCCCGGGCCGTCCCGGGTGGCACATCGAGTGCTCGGCGCTCGCCATGCGCGACCTCGGTGACACCGTCGACCTCCACGGCGGGGGCAGCGACCTCGTCTATCCGCACCACGAGTGCGAGACGGCACAGTCCGAGTCCGTCACGGGGAAGACGTTCTCGCGCCACTGGCTCCACGTCGGGATGGTCGGGCTGGACGGGATCAAGATGTCCAAGTCCCTGGGCAATCTCGTCTTCGTGGGGGACCTCCTGAAGGATTGGGAACCGATGGTCGTGCGCCTCGCGCTCCTGGGGCACCACTACCGCACCGACTGGAACTGGGAGCGCGGCGACCTCGAGCGGGCCGCCGACCGGCTGGACCGGTGGCGGACGGCGAGCGGCGTCGGTGGCGGTGGCGGTGGCGTCGTCGGGGGTGGTGGTGGCGTCGGTGGGGGTGGCGGTGGCGTCGGCGGCGTCGTGACGGCGAGCGGGGGCGTCGGTGGGGGTGCGGCCGGGGCGACGCCGGCGCTCGACGCCGTCCGGAGCTGCCTCGACGCCGACCTGAACGCCCCGGGCGCGCTGGCGGTGCTCGACGAGGAAGCCGGCGCGGGCCGGGACGTGCGCGACGGCGCCGCGCTGCTCGGGGTGTCGCTGTGACCGGCGTCCGGCTCCCCGACGGCTCGAGCAAGGAGCTGCCCGACGGCTCCTCGGCGCACGACCTGGCCGAATCCATCGGCCGGCGGCTGGCGAAGGCGGCGGTCGCCGCCACCGTCGACGGCGACCCGGTGGACCTGGGGGCGCCGCTCCCCGAGGGCGCCGAGGTGGCGATCATCACGGAGGACAGCGACGCCGGGCGCGCCGTGCTGCGCCACTCCACCGCCCACGTGCTCGCCCAGGCCGTGCTGGCCCTGTGGCCCGGCGCCCGCTACGCCATCGGCCCGGCCATCGCCGACGGCTTCTACTACGACTTCGAGCTCCCGGGCGGGGCGACCTTCAGCGACGACGACCTGGATCGCATCGCGGAGAAGATGCGCGCCATCATCGCGCAGGACCAGCCCTTCGTGCGCGAGGAGCACACCATCGACGAGGGGCTCGCCCTCTTCGCCGACCAGCCCTTCAAGCGCGAGATCATCGAAGGAGTGCGGGGCGGGGCGGCGGACGCCGAGCTGTCGGCCGAGGCCGCCGCCGACATCGCCCCCGACGCGGCCGCGGTGAGCGCCTACCGCAACCCTGCCGGCGCGGGTGCCGGCGCGGGTGCCGGCGCGGGTGCCGGCGCGGGTGCCGGCGCGGGTGCCGGCGCGGGTCCTGCGCCCGGGGCCGGCTTCGTCGACCTGTGCCGGGGGCCGCACGTCCCCTCCACGGGCCGGCTGGGGCACTTCACGCTGCTGCGGGTGGCCGGCGCCTACTGGCGCGGCGACGAGAAGCGTCCCCAGCTGCAACGCATCTACGGCACCGCCTGGGAGTCCGACAAGGCGTTGGCCGCGTACCTGCACCGGGTGGAGGAGGCCGAGCGGCGCGACCACCGGCGCATCGGGGCGGAGCTCGATCTCTTCTCGTTCCCGACCGAGATCGGCTCGGGGCTCGCCGTCTTCCACCCCAAGGGGGCCACGATCCGGCGCCTGATGGAGGAGTACTCGCGCCAGCGCCACATCGACGGCGGCTACGACTTCGTGTACACGCCGCACATCACCAAGTCGGAGCTCTTCGAGATCTCGGGGCACCTCGACTGGTTCGCGGAGGGAATGTTCCCGCCCATGGAGCTGGAGGAGGGCCAGACCTACCACCTCAAGCCCATGAACTGCCCGTTCCACATCCTGGTCTTCCGGAGCCGGCAGCGGTCGTACCGCGAGCTCCCTCTGCGCCTGTTCGAGTTCGGGACCGTCTACCGCTACGAGAAGTCGGGCGTGGTGCACGGCCTCACCCGAGTGCGCGGCATGACCCAGGACGACGCCCACATCTTCTGCACCCGGGAGCAGATGGCCGACGAGCTGCGGTCTGTCCTTCACTTCGTCCTCGACCTGCTGCGCGACTTCGGCCTCGACGACTTCTACCTGGAGCTGTCGACCAAGCCAGCGGGGAAGGCCGTCGGCACGGACGACGAGTGGGACGAGGCCACCGAGACGCTGCGCTCGGTCGGCGAGAGCGCCGGCCTGGACTTCGTGATGGACCCGGGAGGTGGCGCCTTCTACGGCCCGAAGATCTCGGTACAGGCGCGTGACGCCATCGGGCGGACGTGGCAGGTGTCCACCATCCAGCTCGACTTCCAGCTCCCGCAGCGCTTCGAGATGGAGTACGTGGGGGCCGACAACGGCCGGCACCGCCCGATCATGATCCACCGCGCCTTGTTCGGGTCCGTGGAGCGGTTCTTCGCCATCCTGCTGGAGCACTACGCGGGCGCGCTGCCCACGTGGCTGATGCCGGTACAGGTGGTGGTGCTGCCCGTGCGCGACGACCACGACGGCTACGCCCGCGAGGTGGCGGCAGCCTGCCGCGCGGCCGGCATGCGGGTCGAGGTCGACGCCGCCGACGAGCCGCTCAACGGCCGCATCCGGCGGTGGAAGCTCGAGAAGGTCCCCTACGTGCTGGTCGTCGGTGACGACGACACGGCAGGGGGGACGGTGGGGGTGAACGCCCGGGGCTCGGGTCGGCCCGACCGCGGTGTGCGACTCGACGACTTCCTCGCGGCGGTCTCGGCCGAAATCGAGGCCAAGGGGCTGCCCGAGCAGCGGGCCGAGCCGGTGCAGGACGCCGAGCCCGGTCGGTGAGCGTGCGCCGCCGTGGGTGAGTCGAGCCTCGAGCAGCTGTGGGCGGGGTGGCGCCACGGGTACGTGTCGTCGGCCACCGAGGCGGAGCGACGGGGGGACGACGGCGCCTGCGTGTTCTGCCGCATCGCGGCGTCGGGGCCGCCGAGCGCGGAGAACTTCGTGGTGTGGCGAGGTGCGCTGAGCTACGCCGTCATGAACGCCTACCCGTACGCCAGCGGCCATCTCCTCGTGATGCCCGTGCGCCATGTGGGCCAGCTCGACGAGCTCACCTCCGCGGAATCGGCGGACCTGTGGGACGCGACCCGCAAGGCGGCGTCGGCGATCACGGCCGCCTACGACCCCGACGGCATCAACATGGGGGCGAACCTCGGCCGGGCCGCGGGTGCGGGCATCCCCGCCCACCTCCACCTGCACGTCCTGCCCCGGTGGTCGGGGGATACCAACTTCATGACGTCGGTGGCGGGTGTCCGGGTGATGCCGGAGTCACTGGCGACCGGCTGGGAGCGCCTGCACGACCGCTGGCCCGCCGGCTGAGTCGCGCCCGGCCGGACCCCGGGCCCCGTCACTCGGCCTTCGCCTTCATCATCCGCTCGACCAGGTTGGCCGGCATCACGTCGTAGTGGTCGTGCTCGGCGCGGAACCGCCCCCGCCCACCGGTGAGGGAGCGGAGGTCGACGGCGTAGCGCTGGATCTCGGCGGTCGGCACCAGCGCGGTGATGACCTGCACGCCCGCGCCCAGGGTGTCGGTGCCCTGCACGCGCCCCCGCCGCGAGTTGAGGTCCCCGAGGACGTCGCCCTGCATGGCCGCGGGCACGGTCACCTCGATCACCGAGACGGGCTCGAGGATCACCGGGCCGGCCTTGGCCATGGCCTCCTTGAAGGCCATCGACCCGGCCATCTTGAAGCTCATCTCGGACGAGTCGACGGGGTGGTACTTGCCGTCGAAGCAGGTCACCTGCACGTCGACGACGGGGTAGCCGTGCACACCGCCCTGTCCCATGGCCTCGATGACGCCCTTCTCGACGGCCGGGATGTACTGCTTCGGGATGGCGCCGCCCACGACCTGGTCGACGAAGTGGAAGCCCTCCCCGCGCTCGAGGGGCTCGATCCTGATCGACGCCACCCCGAACTGCCCGTGGCCGCCCGTCTGCTTCTTGTACCGGCCCTCTGCCTCCGATTGTTGGGTGATGCTCTCCCGGAAGGGCACGAGCACGTCCTCGGTGGCGACCTCGACGCCGAACTTGCGGGCCAGGCGCTCGGCGGCCACGGCGAGGTGGGTCTCACCGGTGCCCCGGAGGATCGTCTGGTGCGTCTCGTCGACGCGCTCGACGACCAGTGCGGGGTCCTCCTCCTGGAGCCGGTGCAGCCCGGTCATGAGCTTGTCCTCGTCACCCTTGGACTTGGGCCGGATGGCGATCGACAGTGCAACGGGCTCCGGGGGTGTGGCCGGCACCACCACGGGGGTGCCCTTCGGTGCCAGCGTGTCGCCGGTCGCCGTGTCCGACAGCTTGGGGACCGCCACGATGTCGCCGGCCTGGGCCTCGGACGCCGGCTGGGCCTCCTTGCCCCGCAACAGCTGCAGGACATGGAGCCGCTCGTCGGCGTGCGTGCGCGAATTGGCGAGCACGCTGTCGGGCCTGATCGTCCCGGACAGGACGCGCAGGAGGGAGATCTTGCCCACGTAGGGGTCGGAGATCGTCTTGAACACGCGGGCCAGGGGCTGGCCCCCGGGGTCGCACGCCACCTCGTGCACCGAATCGCCGCCGCGGACCTCGACGGGCGGGCGTGAGTCGGGCGTCGGCGCGATCTCGGACAGCAGCGACGCCAGGCGGTCGATCCCGACGCCGGTAGCCGCCGACCCGCACACCACCGGGAAGACGAGGCCCTGGGCCACGCCGGCGGCGAGAGTGGCCTCGAGCTCGGCCCCCGAGGGCACGTCGCCGTCCAGGTAGCGCTCCATCAGGGCGTCGTCACCCACGACGATGCCCTCGACGAGGTGCTCGCGCACCTCGTGCTCGGTGGCGGCGAGGTCGTCGGGGATGGGCCCCGACTCGGACGTGCCACCCTCGTAGATGATTGCGGTGTCGGTGAGGAGGTCGGCAATCCCGCGAAAGCCCGACTCCTCGCCCACGGGGAGCTCGAGGGGCGCGATGCCGGCGCCGAAGCGTTCGCGGAGCGCGCCGAGCGTCCGGTCGAAGCTGGCCCGCTCCCGGTCGAGCTTGTTGATGAACACCAGACGGGGGAGCCCCAGCTCGGCGGCGAGGTCCCACGCCGCCTCGGTCTGCGCCTCGATGCCTTCCACCGCACTCACGACGAGGACCACGAGGTCGACGACCGAGCACGCCGAGCGCACCTCGCCGAAGAAGTCCGCGTACCCCGGGGTGTCGATGATGTTCAGCTTCACGTCGTCCAGCACACACGGCACGAGGGCCAGCGACAGCGACATGTGGCGCTTGACCTCTTCGGGCTCGAAGTCGCTGACCGTGGAGCCGTCGTCGACCCTGCCCTGACGGTTGACCGCGCCGGTGGTGAAGAGCAGGGCCTCCGCCAGCGTGGTCTTCCCCGAACCGTTGTGTCCGACCAGGGCGACGTTTCGGATGCGGGACGGTGGGTAGCTCGGCACCGCTCGCACCTCCCTCCCTCGAGATACTCCCGGCGTGTGGCCGCTGTGGTGCGCAGCCTAATGGCGGTCGGTGCGGTCAGCCCGTCCGGTCGATGTGAGGGCGAGGGCCTCCTCGGGGGCGGCGACGTGGGCTCTCGAGGCGGCGAGATGGGCTCTCGAGGGCGGCGACATGGGCCGAAATCGAGGCGACCGGGTCGGTCGGGGCGGTCGGGGGCGACCGGGCGGTCGGGGCGGTCGGGGGCGACCGGGGCGGTCGGGGCGGTCGGGGGCGGCATGCTGGCTCCTTCCGGCAGCCCTACCCGCGGCGCTGCCCGGCTCCCGACCGACCGAACCCCGAGCCGGGTGTCCCCGACCGAACCCCCGGGCCGGGTGACGTGCTCCGCCGGGGAGCCCACGGAGGACCCGGGGACGGCGACCGGAGGGGATCACCCGGGATCGCCCCGCGGTCGACGATGACCAGGGCGATGACCAGGGCGATGACCGGGGAGATCAACCAGGGCGATGAACGGGGAGATCAACCAGGGCGATGACCGGGGAGATCAACCAGGGCGATGACCAGGGCGATGACCGGGGCGATCAACCGGAGAGATCAACCGGGGAGATCAACCGGGAATGACCCGAGGTCAGAGGAGCGACCGAGGGCCGATGGTACGATAGAGGTGAACTCCCGCGGAGGAAGAACCCACCCCATGTTCGACGGTCGTTGGCGCGACGCTGTGGACCGCACGACGAAACCAGTTGGCACGGCGCTGGTGCGTGCGGGGATAAACGCTGACGTTCTCACCATCTTCGGCTTGGCCATGTCGGTCGTCGCCGCCATCGTGGTCGGTTCGGGCCATCTCCTTCCCGGCATCGGGCTGCTCTTCGCCGTCGGGCTCCCCGACCTCTTCGACGGGCCGGTGGCCAAGGCGGCGGGACGCGCCTCGGTACGCGGCGCGTTCTTCGACTCCGTGGCCGACCGCATTTCCGACGCCTTCCTGTTCGGCGGCGTGGCCTGGTACCTCGCAGCGCACCACCACGGCGAGATGGTGCTCCTGCCCTTCGCCGTCCTGGCGGTCACGTCGCTCATCTCGTACCAACGGGCCAAGGCCGAGTTGCTCGGGCTGTCGGCCAAGGGCGGCCTCATGGAACGCGCCGAGCGCTTCATCCTCCTGGGCCTCTGCTTCATCGCCGGCTCGGTCTCGACGGCGGCCTTCGTTCCCGCGCTGTGGGTGTTCTTCGCTCTGCTCACGGCCACCGCCGTCGGCCGCTTCGTGAACGTGTGGAAGGAAGCCGAGGGCCCGCCGCCCTTCGTGGTGGCCGGTGTCGGGCTGGCCGACGCCGATGCCGACGCCGACGTCACGCGCCGGGCCCTCGCCCGCTGGCGCGAAGGCCGGGTCGACTCCCGCTGGCGCACGTGGCGCGAGGCCCGTGCCCACCGCGACGGCGTCGGTGTCCGCACCACGCCCCAGCGCCGGGCGGCCCAGCCGTCGGGCCGGTGGCGGGCGCGCCGGGCGGCCGTCCCGTCGAGCCGTTCGGGTCGGATCTGGCGGGCGCGGCGGGCGGCGCGGCCCGCGGCGCGCGCCGGCCGCCGGCCGGTGTCGCGCGGCTTCTGAGCCATCGACGCGACCGCGGCGGTGCCTGACGCGTCACAGCCCGAGGGCGCCGGTGCCGACGACGCCTCGATCCCCGGCGCCGACGCGACCACGGGCCCCGGTGCCGGGAGAGCGGGCCCCGGTGCCGACGGGGACCAGGGCTCCGGCTCCCGGACCGCGTACCTGGTGTACCGGTCGCTCGGCACGGCGATGCAGAAGCTGCCCGAGCCGGTGGCCGCCGGTGCCGCCGCCGCGGTCGCCGTGGCGCTCTCCGCGACGCGCAGCGGGGCCCGCGCCATGTACGAGCGGCACATCCGCCGCGTGGTGGGGCCGGGGCTCAGCGAGGCCGAGGTGACCGCCTACACGCGACGCGCCTTCCTCTCCTACGCGCGCTACTGGCTCGAAGGCGCGCGCCTCCCCGTGCTCAGCGCCGACGTCGTCGCCGACCGCATGCTGATCGAGAGCGGGTGGGAACACCTCGTGACGGGCATGGAGGCCGGCAACGGCGTGATCATGGCCCTCCCGCACATCGGGAGCTGGGAGTGGGGAGGCTCCTGGCTGGCACTGCAGGGCTACCCGATGACGAGCGTGGCCGAACCGCTCGAACCGCCCGAGATGTACGAGTGGTTCGTGGCGCAGCGAGAGGCGATGGGGCTCACGATCGTGCCCCTCGGGTCCGGCGCCAGCGGAGTGCTCCTACGCACCTTGCGGGCGGGGAAGCTGGTTGGACTGCTGTGCGACCGTGACATCGGCGGCAACGGCGTCGAGGTGGAGTTCTTCGGTGAGCGGACGACGATGCCCGGTGGCCCCGCCATGCTCGCCCTGCGTACGGGCGCGGTCGTCCTGCCGACCGCCGTGTACAGCGGACCGGGACGGGAGCACACCGCCGTGATCATGGACCCGGTCCCCATCGAACGCACGACCTCGTTGCGCGACGACGTGAGTCGCGTCACGCAGCAGATCGCCCGCGATCTGGAGGAGCTCATCCGGCGTGCCCCGGAGCAGTGGCACGTCTTCCAGCCCAACTGGCCGAGCGACCTCACGGGGCCGGACGTCGGGGAGCCCGGGACGGCGGGCGGCACCCTCGGCGGCTCCGCCGCCTGACCATCGGGGCGGCCGTGCGCGTCGCCATGCTGTGCCCGTACAGCCTGAGCCGTCCCGGCGGCGTCCAGGGGCAGGTGATCGGGCTGGCCCGGGCGTTGACCGCGGCCGGGCACGACACGGTGGTGCTGGCCCCCGCGGACGGCGATGTCGACGTCCCCGGTCTCACCCCCGCCGCCGTGGTGCGGCTGGGAGGATCCGTCGCGCTCCCCGCCAACGGGTCGGTCGCCCCCGTGTCGCTCTCGCCGGCGGCAGCCGTGCGCGCCGTGCGCGCCGTGCGCGGCGGCGGCTTCGACGTGCTGCACCTGCACGAACCGCTGGCGCCGGGCCCCGGCTACGGCTGCCTGGTGGCTTGCGCCCTCCCCAAGATCGGGACGTTCCACCGGGCGGGCGCCAGCACCGCCTACCGGTTGCTGCGACCGCTCGCCCGCCTGGCGGCGAACCGCCTGGCGGTGCGCTGCGCCGTGTCGGCCGAGGCCGAGTCCACGGCCCGGGACGCACTCGGCGGGTCCTACGAGATCGTGGGCAACGGCATCGACATGGAGCGGTTCGCGCGCGCCTCACCGTGGACCACCGACGGCCCGACCATCCTGTTCGTCGGGCGCCACGAGGAGCGCAAGGGCCTCGGGGTGCTGCTCGACGCGGTGGGCGGGCTCGATGCGGCGCACGCGCCGACGGTGTGGGTGGCGGGCCAGGGCCCCGATACCGAGCGCCTGCAGCGACGTCATCCACCGAGCCCCCGGCTGGTCTGGCTCGGCCGGGTCGGCGATGACGAGCTGGCGGCGCGCCTGGCGGGCGCCCACGTGCTGTGCGCGCCGTCGTTGGGGGGCGAGTCCTTCGGGGTCGTGCTGCTCGAGGCGATGGCGGCGCGCACCGCGGTCGTGGCGAGTGGCCTTCCCGGGTATGCGTCGGTCGTGGGCGACCACGCCGTGCTCGTCCCGCCGGGCGACGTCGAGGCTCTCCGCCTCGCCCTGGCGGCCGTGACCGCCGATGCCGCCGCCGGGACCGGGCGGTGCGCGCCCGCGGCGCTCGACGCCGCCTTCGAGCACGCCTCACAGTGGGCCATGCCCACCGTGGCCGCCCGGTACGTGCAGATCTACGAGCAGGCCGTCGCCGGGGCCCACCGACGCTGACCGGGACCGGCATCGAGGCGCCGGCCCCGGGCCGTACACTTCGAGGGCTATGACCGTCGAAGGCGCACCAGGTCCGTCGCCCCGACGGCGCTCGCGGTCCCGCCGCCGCCCGTCGGGGCAGGGTGGCGCCGCCAACGCCAACGCCAACGCCGCCGCCAACGCCGCCGGCGGCGGCGCTTCGGCGGGCGGACGGGCCGGCGGCCCGGGCGGCTCGGGATCGCAGGGTGCCCGGGCAGGAACGGGCACCGGAGGCTCCGGCGGTAGAGCCGGCTCGGGCTCCGGGGGATCCGGCGGCGGCCGGGGCGGCGGCGGTCGGGGCGGCGGCGGTCGGGGCCGAGGAGGCGGCGGCGGCAACGGCAACGGCGGGGGTGGCTCGGGTAGCGGTGGTCGCTCCGGAGGCGGGCGGTCCCGGAACCGGGGCTCGGGCGGCGGATCGAACCGCAGTCGCAGCGGGGGCTCGGGTCGAGGTCCCGGGGGTGGTGGTGGCCGCGGCCGCGGCGGGAGTGGCGGTGGCGCGGGCAGCGGTGGGCGCGGTGGCGGCGGAGGTGGGCGTGGCCACGGCGGGCGCGACTCCGCAGGGCGATCCGGCGGCCCAGGAGGCGACCGGTCGAGAGAGACGGTCGCCGTCGTCACGGCCACGAGCGACACGGCGTCGCCGGCGGTGCTCCCGGGGACCAGGCGAGACGTCGCCGAGGCCCGCCACAATCGGAGGCGGGCGCTGCTCATCGTCGGCGTACCCGCCGCTGTCGTTTTCGCGATCGTCACCCTGGCGTGCGTCGCCGCCGGGCTGGGCGTCGTCGGTGCGGTTGCCGGTGTGGCCGTGGGCGCCGTCGTGTGGGTGTGGTTGTGGCGGGGCGCCACGAGGTTGGTCCTGCGCGCCCTCGGCGTGCGCGACGGGGGAGACGTCGAGCTCGCCCGGGCGGAGAACATCGTGGACGGGCTCTGCGCCACCATGGGCGTCGACGCGCCCGACATCGTCGTCGTGGACGACACGGCCCGGCGGGCACTGGCGGTCGGCCGCAACAGCGGTGCCGCGGTGCTGGTCGTGACGTCGGGGCTACTGCACGCACTCGACCCCGTGGCCCTCGAAGGTGTGCTCGCCCACGAGCTCGTGCACGTGAAGCGGGGCGACATCGCGCCGGCGACCATGGCGGCAGCGTTGCTCCTGCCGTGGGCCTCGTTCCTGCCCGTCGCCGGCCTGGTGCACGCCCTCGCCGGCCGAGGCCGGGAATTCCGCACCGACCGATTGGCCGTGGCCGTGACCCGCTTTCCCCCGGGGCTCCGGGACGCGCTCGTGGTCATGGTCGACGGCCCCGCGCCCGTCCCCCCCTCGCGCCTGGCCGAGCGGGGCGTGGCCGCGGCCACGCGCTGGCTCTGGACCGTGCCGCTACCCGGGGCCCCGGGCGAGGCGAGGGACGAAGACGGCGTCGGTGAGCTCGACGCACCCGCCGTCCGCATCGCCGCGCTCGACGAGTGGTGAGCAGGCGCCCGCCAGGCACGATCCTCGTCGGGAGGGCGCGGACCCCCCGGGAGTAGACTGGCTATATGGAGGACGCGCCCACCACCTCGTCCGCACCCACCGAATCAGCCCCTGCCGGGGCTGCACGCGCACAGGCCGGATCACCGGCGGTCCCCCCCGGCGGTGACCGCCACACCGGCACCTTCACCGTGAAGCGCGGGCTCGCCGACATGCTGCGCGGCGGCGTGATCATGGACGTGGTCACCGCGGAGCACGCCCGCATCGCCGAGGACGCCGGGGCGGTGTCGGTCATGGCCCTCGAGCGCGTCCCCGCCGACATCAGGGCGCAAGGTGGGGTCGCCCGCATGAGCGACCCCGCGCTCATCGAGGCGATCCAGCACGTCGTGACGATCCCCGTCATGGCCAAGGCGCGCATCGGCCACTTCGCCGAGGCGCAGATCCTGCAGGCGCTCGGCGTCGACTACATCGACGAGAGCGAGGTCCTCACCCCGGCCGACGAGGCGCATCACATCGACAAGCGGGCGTTTCGCGTGCCCTTCGTGTGCGGCGCCACGAACCTGGGGGAGGCGCTGCGCCGCATCTCCGAGGGAGCCGCCATGATCCGCTCGAAGGGTGAGGCGGGCACCGGCAACATCGTCGAAGCCGTCCGGCACCTCCGGTCGATCTTCGGGGACATCCGGAAGCTCACACAGGCCGACGCGGCCGAGCGCTATGCCTGGGCCAAGCATCTGGTGGCGCCCATCGACCTCGTCCAGGAGGTCGCCGACACCGGGGCGCTCCCCGTCCCGCTGTTCTGTGCGGGCGGAATCGCCACGCCCGCCGACGCCGCCCTCGTGATGCAGCTCGGCGCCCAGGCGGTGTTCGTCGGATCCGGGATCTTCAAGAGCGAGGACCCCGCCCGCCGGGCCCGGGCCATCGTCGAGGCGACGACCCATTACGACGACCCCGAGATCGTCACCAAGGTCAGCCGGGGCCTGGGCGCGTCCATGCCGGGGCTCCAGGTGGGTCAACTCGAACAGCGGCTGTCCGAGCGCGGGTGGTAGGGATCGATGGCGTCACGCGCCGGCGAGGTGCCTCCAGGTGGACATCGGCGTCCTCGCCCTCCAAGGAGACGTCGCTGAGCACCGCGCCGCACTGAGCGAGCTCGGGGTCGTCGCCCGTCCGGTGCGCCGGCCCGAGGACCTCGCCGGCATCGACGGGATCGTCCTCCCCGGGGGCGAGTCGACCACGATGTCGATGCTCCTCGAGTCGTCCGGTCTCGCCGAGCCGCTGGGCAAGGAGCTCGACGCCGGGCTGCCGGCCTTGGGGACGTGCGCCGGGATGATCCTCCTCGGCACCGCCATCGCCGACGGTCGCGCCGACCAGCGGTGCTTCGGCGTCATCGACATCGCCGTGCGCCGCAACGGGTTCGGCCGCCAGCTCGAGTCGTTCGAATGCGACCTCGCGGCCCCCGCACTGCCCGGACCGCCGCTCCACGCCGTGTTCATCCGGGCACCTGTGGTCGAGACGGTCGGACCGGGAGTCGAGGTGCTCGCCCGCCTGGGACCGCCTGCCGACGACGCGTTCGCGGGGGGCGACGACGTCGTTCGCGGGTCGGCTCGGCCAGGGGGGTCGCCCGGATCACCCGTGCTGTGCCGCCAGGGCACCGTGCTCGTGGCCGCGTTCCACCCGGAGCTCACGCCGGACCGGAGGGTCCACGAGCTGTTCGTGGCGATGGTGGGCGACGACAGGACCAGAGGAACCGAAGGACAAGGACGGTAGGGAATGTCAGGCCATTCGAAGTGGGCGACCACGAAGCACCGCAAGGCGGCGGTGGACAAGGTGCGGGCGAAGGTCTTCGCCAAGGCGATCAGGCAGCTCGAGGTGGCTGCACGCGAGGGCGGGGGCGACATCAACACCAACGCCACCCTGCGCACCATGTTCGAGAAGGCGCGCGCCGCGTCGGTGCCCCTCGACACGATCGAGCGTGCCATCAAGCGGGGGACGGGCGAACTCGAGGGGGTGCAATACGAGGAGGTGTCGTACGAGGGGTACGCCCCGGGCGGCGTGGCGATCATGGTGGAGTGCCTGACCGACAATCGCAACCGGACCGGCGCGGAGATCCGCAACGTCTTCTCGCGCAGCGGCGGCTCCATGGCCGAGCCGGGTGCGGTCGGCTGGCAGTTCGCGCGCAAGGGTGTGATCGCCCTGCCCCGCTCCCTCGACGAGGACCAGATCATGGAGGTCGCCCTCGACGCCGGAGCCGAGGACCTCACCGACGACGGCGACCAGTGGATCCTGACGTCCGCCCCCCACGACCTGGCGGCTGTGCGCGACGCGCTCGACGCGGCCGGGATGAAGTCGGACTCGGCCGAGCTGGCCATGGTCCCGTCGACGACGGTGCCCGTGACCCAGGAAGGCGAGGTCCGCAAGGTGCTCCGCCTCCTCGAGGCGCTCGACGACCACGACGACGTCCAGAACGTCTGGTCCAACTTCGACACGACCGACGAGGTGCTGGCGGCGGCCTCGTCCGACTGAGGGCGCCCCGACCGAGGGCGCCACCGACCGAGGGTGCCACCGACCGAGGGTGCCACCGACCGAGGGCGCCCACCACGGCGGGCGCCCACCACGGCTGGCGCCGGTCCACCACGGCTCGCGCCGGTCCACCACGGCTGGCGCCGATCCACCGCCGCCCGCTGGCGTCCGGACGGGTCCACCGCCCCCCGACACCCCCTTGCTAGAGTCGAACGCGTGTTCGTCCTGGGCATCGACCCCGGCTTGTCGCGCTGCGGATACGGCGTCGTGCGACGTTACGGGAGCGACCTGGCCGCCACGGCCGGGGGCGTCGTGACCACCGAGCCGACCCTGCCGCTCCAGGAGCGTCTGCGCGTCCTGTACTCGGAGCTGCGTTCGCTCGTGGCCGAGGTGCGGCCCGACGCCGTCGTGGTCGAGCGCGTCTTCTTCCAGACCAACGTGCGCACCGCCATGGCCACCGGGCAGGCGGGCGGCGTCGCCCTGCTGGCGGCGGCCGAGGCCGGGTGCGAGGTCGCCCAGTACAGCGCCAACGAGGTGAAGATGGCCGTGGTCGGATTCGGCGGTGCCACCAAGGACCAGGTCCAACGGATGGTGGCCGCACTCCTGGGGCTGGCCCAGACGCCCAAGCCGCCCGACGTCGCCGACGCGCTGGCGCTGGCCGTCTGCCACCTGACCGCTCAACCCCTGCGCCGTGCCATCGAGGCGGCAGGCTCCGGGGGCCAACGGTGATCGGCTGGCTCCGGGGCGAGGTCCTGGCCCGCACCGCCGAGGGCGAGGTCCTCCTCGACGTGGGCGGCGTGGGGTACCGCCTGACCGTGTCGCCCGCCCTGCTCGCCGCGGTGGGCGACCGTGGCGCTCCGGTCGAGTTGCACGTGCACACGCACGTGCGCGAGGACGCCATCGTGCTCTACGGGTTCGCCACGGCCGAGGAGCGCCGCTGCTTCGAGGCGTTGCTCGGTGCCCACGGCGTCGGTCCCGCCCTCGCACTCTCCGTCCTGAGCGCGTTGCGTCCACCGGACCTGGTGCGGGCCGTCCTGGACGAGGACCTCGGTGCTCTGTGTGCCGTGCCGGGCGTCGGGCGCAAGACCGCGGCGCGGCTGGTCCTCGACCTCCGGTCCCGACTCGAGCTGCCCGAGTTCTCCGGCGACGGGGTGCCGGGGGGGAGCGGGGCGCCCTCCGAGGCCCGCAGTGAGGTTCGGGCCGCCCTGGCCGAGCTCGGGTACGGCCCCGACGAGATCCGCCGGGCCCTCGACGGCGTCCCCGACGAGGGGGCCGTCGAGGAACTGCTCCGGCAGGCGCTGCGGGAGCTGGCGGGCGCCCGGTGAGCGGCCGTCGTGAGGTCGTGGCCGGTGCTGCCGGTGCTGCCGGTGCTGCCGGTGCTGCCGGTGCTGCCGGTGCTGCCGGGGGGCCCGGAGCCGACGCGCCGAGCTCCGACCCGTTCGGCATGGACCCGCTGGGCCCGCTGGACCCCTTGAGCACCGAGCCGTTGGGTGAGGACGGCATGCCCCGCCCCGTCAACCCGCTGCCCGACCCGACCGAGTTCGCCGAAGAGGTCCGGCTGCGGCCCCGGCGCCTCGAGGAGTTCCTGGGCCAGCCACAGCTGACCGAGCACCTCGAGATCGTGCTCGAGGCCGCCCGACGCCGGGACCAGCCGGTCGACCATCTGCTGTTCGCAGGCCCACCGGGTCTCGGCAAGACGTCGCTCGCCGGCATCGTTGCCGCCGAGATGGGCGTGGGCCTGCGCATCACGTCGGGCCCGGCGCTCGCCCGGGCGGGCGACCTCGCTGCGCTGCTCACCGACCTCCAGCACGGTGACGTCCTGTTCATCGACGAGATCCACCGCCTGCCGCGGCCGGTGGAGGAAGTCCTCTATCCGGCGATGGAGGACTTCAAGCTCGACATCCTCATCGGCAAGGGGCCGACGGCCCGTTCGATCCGGTTGGACCTGCCCCGGTTCACCCTGGTGGGGGCGACCACGCGCACCGGGCTGTTGACAGGCCCGCTGCGCGACCGGTTCGGCTTCGTGGGGCGCCTCGACCTGTACTCGCCCGACGACCTGCAGGGGATCGTGGTGCGTTCGGCGGGGATCCTGGGTGTGGAGGTGGAGCTCGAAGGCGCGTGGAAGATCGCATCGCGCGCTCGGGGGACGCCCCGGATCGCCAACCGCCTCCTGCGCCGGGTGCGCGACTTCGTGGAAGTGCGCGCCCAGGGCGCCATCACGGCGTCGCTGGCGGCCGAGGGGCTCGAGCTGTTCGGCGTCGACGAACTGGGCCTGGACAAGGTGGACCGGGCCATTCTCGATACCCTGTGCCGCCGGTTCGACGGTCGGCCCGTCGGGCTCGTGACGCTGGCGCACTGTGTGGGGGAGGAGCCCGACACCGTCGAGGACGCCTACGAGCCCTACCTCCTCCAGCAGGGCCTGCTCCAACGGACCCCGCGTGGGCGGGTGGCCACCCCCCGGGCGTTCGCTCACCTGGGCGAGGTGGCCCCAAGCCACCAGCTGCAGGCGGCGTCGCCCACCCTGTGGTGACGACGAGGGGGGACGCTTCGTCGGCGTCCTGATGGTGGTGCCGGGGACGGCCTGCTGAGGCCCCGAGGCGCCCCTGGAGTAACATCGGCCGTTCCGAAAATCCCCGGAGACCGCCATCCCACTCCCCATGCACAGCGCGCCCGCCGTCCTCGCCTCCTTGTGGGCGGCATCGAGCTCGACCACCAAGACGACGCAGGGCAACGCCTTCGTCTCGATCCTGCCACTCCTTGTCATCTTCGGGCTGGCCTACTTCTTCTTCCTGCGGCCGCGGGCGCAGGCGGCGCGCCGCCAGCGCGACACGCTCATGGAGCTCTCCGCCGGTGACGAGGTCCTGACCGGCGCCGGGATCTTCGGAACGGTCCTCGACGTCGAGGCCGACCGCGTCACCCTGGAGACGGCCCCCGGCACCCGTATCACCGTGCTGCGCTCGACCATCGCCCGGAGGCTCACGGAGCCCATCGACAACGAGCCGGGCTGGGACGATCGCGACGAGAACGAGGCGCATGACGCCTACCACGAATACGAGCACGGCCACGAGCACGACGCCGACCACGAGCACGACGCCGACCACGAGCACGACGCCGACCACGAGCACGACGCCGACCACGAGCATGACGCCGACCACGAGCATGACGCCGACCACGAGGCGGTGCAGGGTCACGAGGTGAACGGCGTTGCCGGCCACGACGAGCACGACGCGGACGCGCCGACGGACGTCGGCAGTGGCGCGCAGGGGGACCACGGGACCTCCGGCGCGCCCGGGGACGCATCGGGCCCGGCCCACGGGGACGAGGACGACCACGACGGTTCCGGGGAGAAGCGCACGCGGTGAAGCGCTCGCTCGTCGTCAGCCTGGCCACCACGATCGTCATCGCGGTGGCCGTCTTCGGCGCCACGCTCGGTGCCGGGTGGGCGCCCAAGCTGGGGCTCGACCTGGCCGGCGGGTCCGAGGTCGTCTACAAGCCGGCCCACGCGATCCCGAGCGGCGAGATGGACACGACGGTCAACATCATCCGGAACCGTGTCGACGCCGCCGGCGTGTCGGGGGCCGAGGTGAGCTCCCAGGGGGGCAACGTCGTCGTGCAGTTCCCGGGCATCAGCAACCCCCAGGCGCTGATCGACCTCATCGGCCAGACGGCCCAGCTCTACTTCCGCCCCGTCCTGTGCGGAGCCGCCCCCTACAACGCCCCGGCCAAGGGCAAGGCCCCGACGGGCGCGCTGCCGGCGTGCCAGCCCACCTACGCCACGACCCAGGCCAACCTGGCGGTGACCCCGAACTCGAGCTCCCCGAACGGCTACACCGCCAACTCGGTGCCTCCCGACCCGACCTTCACCCCGTACGCCTCGACCACCGCCGCCCAGGACGACCCCAACAAGGTGGTCCTCTTGAAGGCTGACCCGTTGGCGGGCGCGCAGCAGTACTCCCGCTTCGTGCTCGGGCCGTCTCCGCTGCACGGAAACGCCATCGCCTCGGCGTCGGCGGTGTTCGACACGACCATCAACGCCTGGGCGGTGAGCTACACCCTGACCTCGAAGGGCTCGCCTGCCTGGGACCAGGTGGCCCAGCAGAGCTTCCACCAGTACGTCGCCATCGACCTCGACGGCCTCGTCGAGTCGGCACCGATCATCCAGCCCGACGTGACGGCGTTCTCGTCGTTCCAGGGGAAGGGTGAGATCAGCGGGAACTTCACCCAGGCGACGGCCAAGAACCTCGCCCTGGAGCTCAACTACGGTGCCCTGCCCGTCCGCCTGAACATCCTCACCCGTGAGAGCGTCTCGCCGACCCTCGGGAAGTCCTCGCTGAAGGCCGGCCTGCTGGCCGGCATCGGCGGCCTGGCCCTGGTGCTCATCTACACGATCCTCTACTACCGCGTGCTCGGGATCGTCGTGGTGGCCGGCCTCCTGACCACGGCCGGGTTGCTGTGGGCGATCGTCTCCGCCCTCGGGCACTCGGCGATGAACCTGACCCTCGACCTGGCCGGCGTGACGGGCGTCATCGTCTCGGTCGGGATCACGGTGGATTCCTACATCGTCTACTTCGAACGACTCAAAGACGAGGCGCGCTCGGGGAGATCCGTGCGCACCAGTGTCGACCGTAGTTTCCGGGGCGCCTTCCGGACCGTGCTGGCGGCCGACGCCGTGTCCCTCGCCGCCGCCATCGTGCTGTACATCTTCGCCGTGGGGTCGGTCCGTGGCTTCGCCTTCTTCCTGGGACTGTCCACCCTCCTCGACGTCTTCACCACCTTCTTCTTCACCCGCCCGCTCGTGATCCTGCTCGGGCGGAGCCGGTGGATCACCGAGGCCCGCGGCTTCGGCGTGGCGCGGGGGCTGGCCATGGAGAGCGAGGCGGCATGAGCGTGATCGACGAGGACGTCGAGCAGGAAGCGGCGACGAAGCGCCCGAACGCCTTCGTCCGCCTGTACCGGGGCGACACGTCGTTCGACTTCGTCGGCCGCCGTCGGTGGTGGTACGCGCTGTCCGCCGTCATCATCGTCGCCGGCTTGGCGTCGTTCGCGGTGAGAGGCTTCAACTGGGGTATCGAGTTCAAGGGCGGGACCTCGTGGGAGGTCCCGGCCAACGGGCACACCGTGAGCGACGTGCAGACCGCCGTCACCCGTGCCGGGCTCACCGGCGCCACCGTCCAGGTCCTGGGCCGCGGGGCCGACGCCCACGTCCAGGTCCAGGCCGACCTCAACAAGCAGGCGAGCAGCCAACAGACGAGGATCAAGCAGGCCGTGACCGAGGCCCTGGCGAGCATCGGCCACGTTCCCGCCCCCCTGGTGTCGGTCACCGACATCGGTCCCACGTGGGGGAGCCAGATCAGCCAGAAAGCCGTCATCGCCGTTCTCGTCTTCTTCGTGGTGGTGGTCGTCTACATCTCGTTCCGGTTCGAGTGGAAGATGGCCATGGCGGCGCTCATCGCGGTGATCCACGACCTCGCCGTGACGGCCGGGGTCTACTCGTTGGCGGGCTTCCAGGTCACCCCGGACACGGTGATCGCCCTGCTGACCATTCTCGGGTACTCGCTCTACGACACGGTGGTGGTGTTCGACCGCGTCAAGGAGAACAGCAAGGGCCTCACGGCGTCGGGCCGCATGACGTACGAGGACATCGTCAACCTGTCGATGAACCAGACCCTCGCCCGGTCGATCAACACCTCGCTGGTGGCCATCCTGCCGGTGCTGGCCGTGCTCGTCATCGGTGCCCAGCTGCTCGGTGCCACGACCCTGCAGTACTTCGGGCTCGCCCTCGTCATCGGTCTCACCTCAGGGGCCTATTCGTCGATCTTCATCGCATCGCCCGTCCTGGCGTCGCTGAAGGAGCGCGAGCCGCGCTACATCAGCATCCGCAACAAGCTCGCCAACCGCTCGGACCGGGCCGGGCTCCTCACGCCGAGGCAGGCCGCCACGCTGGCCCTGGCGGGCGGCGCCGGCGGGACGAGGGGCGGCGGGTCACAGGGCACGAACGCCCGGCGCCGGGCGCAGGCCGCCCAGGGCGCGCCCGGCGTGCTGCGTCCGGGCTCAGCGACGCGACGCCCGCCCGCGGCCGACGCCGGGGCGGATCTCGACGACGCCCCCGGTACGGACGAGGACGTGGCCACCCCGGCGCGCGCCGGTGCCGGGAGCAGATCGAACGGCTCGGGCCGTGGTGCTCGCCCGGCCGCGTCCGGCCAGGCTCGCCCCGCGCCCCGGCCCCGCAAGGGCAAGGGTGGCAAGAAGGGCGGCCGTCGCCGCTAGCCGTTCCTGGGCTTCTGGCGTTCGGGCTCGCGAGAGGTCGGGGTCAGACCGCTCGGGCCGGTGGGGCGGGTACGGTGAGTGGGTGGTCACCGTCGAGCGCCTGGCTGCACCGTTCCGCCGCCCGACGATGCTCGACGACCTGGTGGGGGGCGTGCTGGCGGCCTACGACGCCCGCCGGCCGCGGTCCCCGGCCGCCGACGCGAAGCTGATCGCCCGGGCCGGCCAGCTCGCCGAGGAGTCCCACCGGGGCCAGTTGCGCCAGACCGGCGAGCCCTACATCACCCACCCCGTGGCGGTGGCCACGATCGTGGCCGACCTCGGCCTCGATGCCCGTTCGGTGGCGGCCGCCCTCCTGCACGACGCCGTCGAGGACACCGGGCTCACCCTCGAAAAGGTCACCGAGGAGTTCGGGCCCGAGGTGGCCGTCATCGTCGACGGGGTGACGAAGCTCGACCGCCTGCAGTTCGACTCCAAGGAGGCGCAGCAGGCCGCCACCGTCCGCAAGATGCTCGTGGCCATGGCCAACGACTGGCGCGTGCTCGTCATCAAGCTGGCCGACCGCCTCCACAACATGCGCACCGTCGCCGTGATGCCGGAGTGGAAGCAGCGCCGCACCGCCCAGGAGACCCTCGACATCTACGCGCCGCTGGCGCACCGCCTCGGGATCCAGGAGCTGAAGTGGCAGCTCGAGGACCTGGCCTTCGCCACCTTGCACCCCAAGCGCTACGCGGAGATCGAGCAGATGGTGGCCACCCGGGCCCCCGAGCGCGACGAGTACCTGGCCAACGTCCTGGTGGCCGTGCGCGAGCGGCTCAACGCCTCGGGGGTCAAGGCCGACGTCACCGGGCGGCCGAAGCACCTGTGGAGCATCTACGAGAAGATGGTGGTGCGCGGCAAGGAGTTCGCCGAGATCCACGACCTGGTCGGCATCCGCGTCATCGTGGAGTCCGAAAAGGACTGCTGGGCCGCCCTCGGCTCGATCCACGCCATCTGGAGCCCGGTGCAGGGCCGCTTCAAGGACTACATCAACAGCCCGAAGTTCAACCTCTACCAGTCGCTGCACACCACCGTGATCGGGCTCGAGGGCAAGCCCATCGAGGTGCAGATCCGGACCCAGGAGATGCACCGGCGCGCCGAGTACGGGATCGCCGCGCACTGGGGCTACAAGGAGCAGTCCAAGGACGGGGCGGCCGCCACCACGGCCGAGATGGCCTGGCTGCAGCGGATCGTCGACTGGCAGCAGGACACCATCGACCCCTTCGAGTTCCTCGAGACGCTCAAGCTCGACCTCGAGCAGGACGAGGTCTACGTCTTCACGCCCAAGGGCAAGGTCATCGCCCTGGCCGCGGGGTCGACGCCCATCGACTTCGCCTACTCGATCCACACCGAGGTCGGGCACCGCTGCATCGGGGCGAAGGTGAACGGCCGGCTGGTCCCCCTGGACACGCCGATGCAGTCGGCCGACACCATCGAGATCATCACCTCGAAGGTCCCCTCCGCCGGCCCGTCGCGCGATTGGCTCCAGATCGTGGCGTCGCCGCGGGCGCGCAACAAGATCCGACAGTGGTTCTCGCGCGAGCGGCGCGAGGACGCCATGGACACCGGCCGCGAGGAGCTGATCAAGGCGTTGCGCCGCGAGGGCCTGCCGGTGCAGAAGCTGGCCGCCTCGAACGCCCTGGAGCGCCTGGCCGGGGACATGAACTACCTCGACCTCGACGCCCTGCACGCCGCCATCGGCGACGGCCACGTGTCGGCGCGCTCGGTCGCCCAGCGCCTGGCGCGCGACCTGCGCGGGGGCGGGGGCGAGGAGCAGTTGCCGACCGCGGTGGGCCCGGGCCTGAGCACGCGTACGCGGCGCGGCTCGCCCGTCGGCGTCTACGTCGAGGGGCTCGACGACGTCATGGTGCGGCTGTCGCGCTGCTGCACCCCGGTCCCGGGCGACCAGATCGTGGGCTTCGTCACCCGCGGGCGCGGGGTGAGCGTGCACCGGGCGGACTGCGCCAACGCCTCCGCCCTGGCGGCCGGGGGCCAGGAGCGCATGATCGAGGTGGAATGGGACCGCGAGGGGACCACGGTGTTCGTGGCGTCCATCGAGGTGCTGGCCTTCGACCGCTCACGCCTGCTGGCGGACGTCACCCGGGTGGTGTCCGAGCACCACCTCAACATCGTGTCGTCGTCCTCGCAGACCGCCCCCGACCGCGTCAGCCGCATGCACTTCGACGTGGAGCTGGCCGACCCCGGGCACCTCGAGTCGCTCCTCAGCTCGCTCAAGCACCTCGACGGCGTGTTCGACGCCTTCCGCACGCTGCCCGGCCGGAAGGGCTGAGCCACAGGTGGGCGAGCACCAGGCGCCGCTGCGCGCCCCCGCGGGAACCCACGACGTGCTGTGGCCGGACTCGGCGCGCTGGGAGCGGCTGGTGGGCGAGTTCGCCCGCCGGGCGCGCCTGGCGGGGTTCGGGCTCGTGCTCAGCCCCATGTTCGAGGACGCCGCCCTCTTCCGCCGCGGCATCGGCGACGAGAGCGACGTGGTGCGCAAGGAGATGTACGAGTTCGCCGATCGGGGCGGGCGCGACGTGGCGCTGCGCCCCGAGGGCACGGCGTCGGTGGTGCGGGCCTTCGTACAGCACCACCCGCCGGTGCCGTGGAAGGCGTGGTACGTCACGCCGGCGTTCCGCTACGAGCGGCCCCAGGCGGGCCGCTACAAGCAGCACCATCAGCTCGGGGTGGAGGTGCTCGGTACCGACGACGCCGACGTCGACGTCGAGGTGATCGCGCTGGCCGCCGGCCTGTACGCCTGGCTCGGCCTCGAGCGGGTGGACCTGGCTGTGAATTCCATGGGCTGCGCCGAGTGCAGGCCGGCGTACCTCGACGCGCTGCGGGCCTATCTGGACGAGCACCGCGACGAGCTGTGCGACGAGCACCGTGAGCGGTACCGGGTGAACCCGCTTCGGGTCCTCGACTGCAAGCGCCCGGCGTGCCGCGCCGCCACCGAGAGCGCGCCCCGCATCACCGATTACCTCGACGAGGCGTGCGCCGCCCACCTGGCCCGCGTGCGGGAGGGCCTGGGCGCCCTCGGCGTCGCCCACCGGCTGGAGCCGCGGCTGGTGCGGGGGCTCGACTACTACACCCGCACGACGTTCGAGTTCTCGGCGCTGGCGCTCACGTCCGCCCAGAACGCCGTGGGCGGCGGGGGCCGCTACGACGGCCTGGCCGAGGCCATCGGGGGTGAGCCCACGCCCGGCATCGGCTTCGGCATCGGCATCGAGAGGCTCCTCATGGCCTGCGACGCCGAGGGTGTGTTCCCGGTCGCACCGCCATCGCCGGACGCCTTCGTGGTCGATGTGACGGGCGGCGAGGTGGCGCGCGACCTCACCGCCGAGCTGCGGGCGGCGGGCCTGGCGGCGGTGCGCGCCTACGATGGGCGGTCGCTGAAGTCCCAGCTCAAGCAGGCTGATCGCTCGGGCGCCCGCTACGCGCTGATCGTGGGGCCCGACGAGCTCGAGCGCCACGTGGTGACGGTGCGTCCCCTGCGTGCCGAGGGGGCCCAGGAGCCGGTGGGGCGGGACGAGGTGGTGGCCTGGCTGACGGACGCGGGGAGCGAGCGGTGACGGCGACGGGGATGCGGACCCATGTGTGCGGCGAGCTGCGCCCCGAGCACGCCGGGGAGCGCGTGACGCTGTGCGGGTGGGTGGGGCGGCGCCGCGAGCACGGTGAGCACCTCGCCTTCGTGGACCTGCGCGACTTCAGCGGCATCGTGCAGTGCGTCGTGGACGGCACGGTGGACGTCCGCAGCGAGTGGGTGGTGCGCGTGGAGGGGACGGTCCGCCGCCGCCCGGAGGGCACCGTCAACGCCGAGCTGCCCACGGGTGAGGTCGAGCTCACCGACTGCGCGGTGGAGGTGTTGGCCTCGGCGGAACCCCCGCCGTTCCCGGTCGACGACCGGGCCGAGACCGACGAGGCCGTGCGCCTGCGCTACCGCTTCGTGGACCTGCGCCGGCCGCGCATGCAGCGGAACCTCCGCCTGCGCGGGCGTGTGCTGGGCGCCATGCGGGCCGCCATGGTGCGCCAGGGGTTCTGCGAGGTGGAGACGCCACTGCTGTGGACGCCCACGCCCGAGGGCGCCCGGGAGTTCGCCGTCCCCTCGCGGCTCAACCGGGGCAAGTTCTACGTGCTGCCGCAGAGCCCGCAGATCGCCAAGCAGCTGCTCATGGTGGCGGGCGTCGACCGCTACTTCCAGGTGGCGCGGTGCCTGCGCGACGAGGACCTGCGCGCCGACCGGCAGTTCGAGTTCACCCAGCTCGACATCGAGGCGTCCTTCGTGACCGAGCGCGACGTGCGCGACGCCGTCACCGTGGCGGTGGTCGACGCCACCGAGGCGGCCGTAGGGGAGCCCCCCGGGACCATCGAGCGCATGACGTGGCACGAGGCCATGGACCGATTCGGCGTGGACAAGCCGGACCTGCGCTTCGGGATGGAGCTCGTCGACCTGGGCGAGGTCTTCGCCGGGACGCAGGTGCGGGCCTTGGCGGCGCCGTGCGTGAAGGCGGTGCGCGTCCCCGACGGGGCCTCGTTGGGCCGCAACCGGCTCGACGCCCTGGTGGAGCGGGCCAAGGCGCTCGGGGCCAAGGGCCTGGCGTGGTTCCGGGTCGCCACGGCCGACGCCACGGCCGACGCCACGGCCGACGCTGCGGGCGGCGGGCCGGTGACGCTGCAGTCCCCGCTCGACAAAGTGCTGTCGGACGCCGAGCGGTCCGGCATCGTGACGCGCACCGGGGCCGTGGCGGGGGACCTGGTCCTGGTGGTGGCCGACGAGTGGCGCCGCGCCTGTGAGGTGCTCGGCCAGGTGCGCCTCGACCTCGGCCGCCCCCCGGTGTCCGAGGGCGAGCGGCGCTTCCTGTGGGTGACGGAGTTCCCCCTCTTCGACGGCACCGACGACGACGGCAACCCCCAGGCCGCCCACCACCCGTTCACCATGCCGCACCCCGACGACATCGAGCTGCTCGGGTCCGACCCGCTGCGGGTGCGCTCCCAGGCCTACGACCTCGTCCTGAACGGCTGGGAGCTCGGGTCGGGCTCCATCCGTATCCACCGCGAGGACATCCAGCGCTCGGTGTTCGACGCGCTCGGCATCCCGCCCGAGGAGGCCGAGGCCCGCTTCGGCTTCCTCCTCGGTGCCTTCCGTTACGGCGCCCCGCCCCACGGGGGCTTCGCCGTCGGCATCGACCGCCTGTGCGCCATCTTGTCGGGCGAGGAGAACCTGCGCGAGGTGATCGCCTTCCCGAAGACGCAGTCGGGGACCGACCCCATGACCGGGGCGCCCAAGGCCCTCCCGCCCGACGCCCTGCGCGACCTGGGCCTGCGCGTCATCCCTCCGGGCGACTGAGCACGGCGGGGAGGACGGACCGTGGCGAACCGGCCGGTGCGCCGGCCCGACGGTGATGCCCCGGACCTCTTCGCCCAGGCGGCGACGGAGCGTCTGCGTGACCGTGCCCCCCTGGCGGCGCGGCTGCGCCCGCGCACCCTCGACGACATCGTGGGCCAGCGCCACCTGGTGGCGCCCGATGCGCCCCTTCGGGTCCTGATCGAGGCGGACCGCCTCACCTCGGCCATCCTGTGGGGCCCCGCCGGCACGGGGAAGACGACCCTCGCCCAGGTGGTGGCGGCCACCACCGCCAAGACCTTCGTCCCCCTGTCGGCGGTCAACGCCGGCGTCGCCGACGTGCGCCAGGCCATCGAGGGGGCGCGGCGGCGCCTCGGCGAGCAGGGCCGCGGCACCATCCTCTTCGTCGACGAGGTGCACCGCTTCAACAAGGCCCAGCAGGACGCCCTGCTGCCCGCGGTCGAGGAGGGCCTGGTGGTCCTCATCGGCGCCACCACCGAGAACCCCTTCTTCTCGGTGAACTCGCCGCTGCTCAGCCGGGCGACGCTGTGGCGCCTCGAGCCGCTCGCCGACGAGGACATCGCCGAGGTGGTCCGCCGCGGTCTCGCCGCCGAGGACGCCCGGGCCGACGCCGCCGCCGTGGCCGCCGTCGTGTCGCTGGCCGACGGCGACGCCCGCGCCGCCCTGGGCACGCTCGAGGTGGCCGTCGCCCTGGCCCGCGGTGAGGTGATCACCACCGCCGTCATCGAGCGCGCCCGGGCGGGGCGCCTGCTGCACCAGGGCCAGGACGCCCACTACGACCAGGTGAGCGCGCTCATCAAGTCGATCCGGGGGTCGGACCCCGATGCCGGGCTGTACTGGCTGGCCCGCATGCTCGAGGGGGGAGAGGACGCCCGCTTCATCGCCCGGCGCCTCGTGATCCTGGCCAGCGAGGACGTGGGCCTGGCCGACCCCATGGCCCTGGTCGTGTCGGACGCCGCGGCGCGTGCCGTCGAGTTCGTGGGCCTGCCCGAGGCCCAGCTCTCGCTGGCCGAGGCGGTCGTCTACCTGGCGTGCGCCCCGAAGTCGAACCGGGTGACCACGGCGCTCGGACGGGCCCGGGCCGACGCCCGCGAGGGCCCGCGCGCCGACGTCCCCACCCACCTGCGTGACGCCCACTACTGGTCGGCCAAGGGCATCGGCCACGGCGAGGGCTACCGATACCCCCACGACGATCCCCGGGGCTGGGTGGAGCAGGACTACCGGCCCCCACAGGTGGCGGGGCACGTCTACTACGAGCCCAGCGAGCACGGCGCCGAGGAGGCGATCGCCGAGCGCATGCGCGGACGCCGGCGCGACACCGGTGGACCGGCGGACCGAGCAGACTGAGCCGGTGACAGTCGGATGCCGGGGGCCCGGCGGGAGTGCCGGGACGACCGTTCCCCGGCGCGCGGTGCGGGGATGACACGCCCGTCCGGGCACCGGCGACGGGTGGCGACGGCCGTGCTGGCGGCCCTGGTCGTGCCCGGCACCCTGACGCTGGTGACGGGGGGCGGCGTGGCCGGCGCGGTGTCCGGCGGCATGCACCCGGCCGCGTGGGTGCGGTCGGCGGCGAGCGTGCCGACCCTGCCGACCGGCAGCCGGGCGGAGGGGGCGCTCCCGGCATCGACCGCCCTTCACGCCGACGTGGTGCTCGACCCGCGCCACCCGGCCGCCCTGGAGGCCTTCGACACGGCGGTGTCGACACCGGGGTCGGCGTCGTTCCGTCACTACCTCGCCCCCGGGGCGTTCGGGGGAGTCTTCGGGGCGACACCGGCGACCATCTCGTCGGTGCGGGCGTGGCTCGCCGGCCGCGGCCTGGTCGTGGGCGCGACGGCGAGCGACGGCCTCGTCGTGCCGGTATCGGGCACCGCCGCCCAGATGGGCCGGGCCTTCGGCGTGGGGCTCGAGCAGTACCGCCTGCCCACGGGCCGCACGGCCCATGCACCGACGGCGGGGCCCCTGGTGCCCGCCCACCTGGCGGGTGTGGTGGCCGGCGTCGTCGGGCTCGACGACCTGGCCGTGCCCACCCCCGAGCTGGTCCGGCCCGAAGCGGCGAGCGCCAGCCCGGCCGTGAGCGCCAGCCCGGCCGTGAGCGCCAGCCCGGCCGTGAGCGCCAGCCCGGCCGTGAGCGCCAGCCCGGCCGTGAGCGCCAGCCCGGCCGCGAGCGCCAGCCCGGCCGTGAGCGCCAGCCGGCCCGAAGCCGCGAGCGCCAACCCGGCCGCGGGCACGGGGACCCGGACCGGCCCGGCCGCCGGCCAGGCTGCGACGAACGGCGCGCCCCGTACGTCCGGCCCCGCCCCGCGCCTCACCGGCCCGACCCCGACCGTGGGGTGCCAGGCGGCGATCTCCGCCAACCCCCAGAGCTCGGGTGGCCTGACGGTCGACAAACTGGCCCAGGCCTACTCGTTCGCAAGCCTGTACACCGGCGGGACGGAGGGGAGCGGCGTCACCGTCGGCGTGTACGAGCTCGAGCCCTTCACCCCGACGGACATCGCCCATTACGAGGGCTGCTTCACGCCGGCCATCACGGCCCCGGTCACGGGGGTGTCGGTGGACAGCGCCGACCCCAACGTGGGCCCCGAGGGAGGCGAAGCCGCCCTCGACATCGAGATGGTGGTGGGCATGGCCCCACAGTCCAGCGTCCGGGTCTATGTCGGGCCGAACGGGGGGAGCGGTCCCCTCGACACGTACATCGCCATGGTCGACGACTCGACGCTGCCGCAGGTGATCTCCACCAGCTGGGGCCAGTGCGAGGCCCAGACGGCTCCCGTCGTGCGGCAGATCGAGTCGGCCATCTTCCAGCAGGCCGTGGCCCAGGGACAGACGGTGACGACGGCGGCAGGTGACGAGGGATCCGAGGACTGCTTCTTCTTCCCGAGCTCGAGCGACACCCGGCTCCAGGACGACGACCCGGCCAGCCAACCATGGGTGACGAGCGTGGGCGGGACGACCCTGAGCGCCCTCGGCCCCGCGCCCACGGAGTCGGTGTGGAACTCGGGGCTCTTCGCCGGCACCGGCGGCGGGGGCGTGTCGACGACCTGGACCATGCCGGCATGGCAGCAGGGCCCCGGCGTCCAGAACGCGTACACCGCCTCCCCGAACACCTTCACCGGGGTGCAGCCCTGCGCGGTGAGCTCGGGGGCGGGCACGGCATCGTGCCGGCAGGTCCCCGACGTGGCCGCCGACGCCGACCCCCGCACCGGGCTCGCCGTCTACTGTTCGTGCTTCTCGGGGTGGGCGAGGATCGGCGGCACGAGCATGTCGTCGCCGATGTGGGCGGCGCTGACCGCGCTCGCCGACCAGGGACTGTCGCAGCCGGTCGGCTTCGTGAACCCCGTCCTGTACCAGTCGCGCTGCGCGGGCAGGGCCACGTTCAACGACGTGACGGTGGGCAACAACCAGCCCAACGGGTCCCAGCCGAGCGACGCGCCCCACGTCCCGGGCGGGCCCTACTACCCGGCGACGCCGGGGTACGACCTCGCCACGGGCCTCGGGACCCCGATCGCCGCGACGGTCGTGAGCACCCTGCAATCGCCGCCGCCGGACCTGTGCCCGTCGGCGAGCGGCATCTCGGAGACGTCGGGCCCCGCCGCCGGCGGCACGGTCGTGACCATCTCGGGGTCGAACCTCGGGGGCGTGACCGAGGTCGACGCCGGCAACGGCAACCCCGCCGACATCCTGGCGCAGTCGGGCAGCTCGATCACGGTGCAGATGCCGCCGTCGCCCACCGGTGGGTGGGCCACGGTGAAGGTGCTCGTGAAGACGACCGACGACGCGCTCGGCGAGGACGGCTCCCTGCCGTTCACCTACGTCGGCCCTGCGGGCTACTGGGAGGTCGCCTCCGACGGCGGGATCTTCTCCTTCGGGCAACTCGGGTTCCACGGCTCCATGGGGGGCATGGCACTCAATCGACCGATCGTCGGCATGGCGTCGACACCGTCCGCTGCCGGCTACTGGCTCGTGGCCTCCGACGGCGGCATCTTCGCCTTCGGCGACGCCGGCTTCTACGGCTCCACCGGCGGCACGCGCCTCAACAAACCGGTCGTGGGCATGGCGGCCACGCCCGACGGCGCCGGCTACTGGCTCGTGGCCTCCGACGGCGGCATCTTCGCCTTCGGCGACGCCGCCTTCCAGGGCTCGATGGGCGGCACGCGCCTCAACCAACCGGTCGTGGGCATGGCGGCCACGCCCGACGGCGGCGGCTACTGGGAGGTCGCCTCCGACGGCGGCATCTTCTCCTTCGGAGACGCCGCCTTCCACGGGTCGACGGGCGACATCCACCTCAACCAACCCGTCGTCGGCATGGCGGCCACGCCCGACGGGCACGGCTACTGGCTCGTGGCCTCGGACGGCGGCATCTTCGCTTTCGGCGGGCGCTACGGCGGGTTCTTCGGCTCCATGGGGGGCTCCCCGCTCAACAGGCCCATGGTGGGCATGGGTGCGCCCCCCGACATCGGCACCGTAGGATGAGGCGACCATGACCGCCGACCACGTCGCCGTGCTGGTCGCCGGCATCGCCGCCGGTATCACCTCGCTCGTGCTGGTGGTGATCACCGTCGTGCTCAGCCGGCGTGTGCGCGAGCTCGGGCAGGCGGTGGAGGAGCTGCGTCGGGAGACGGTCCCACTCGTCCGAGACGCCCGCGTCGTGGTCGACCAGGCCGCCACCGAGATGGTGCGGGTGGGCGATGTCCTCGACTCGGCGGAGGCCGTCTCGGCCACCGTGGACTCGGCGTCGCGCCTGGCCTACCGGGCCCTGTCGAACCCCGTCGTGAAGATCCTCGCCTACGGCACCGGCATGGGCAGCGCCGTGCGGCGTTTCTTCGGCCGCGGCCCGTCCCCCGACGCCGTGCGGGCCGCGGCGGCGACCAACGGGCACGCGTCCGTGCCCGGCACACGCCGCGACCGGTCGTCGCACACGGCGCCGACGCGGCGACGCCGCCGGCGGACGACGGGGATGCGGTCGTGACCGGTCCGCCGACCACGGGCGCCGTCGTGACACCTCGCCGGCGGACGCCGGGGGTGCGGTCGTGATGCGCCGGCCCTTGTGGCTGGCGGCCGGGGCGGCGCTGGGCGCCGGGGGCACGCTGTGGACACGCCGGCGCCTCGAGCGCCTGTCGAAGCGCGTCAGGCCGGGTGCTGTCGCCGGTGACCTCGCGGCGGCGGTGGACCGCACGACGAAGGGTGCCGCCGACCGGGTGCGCAGTGCGCTGGACGCCGGGCGCGACGGCGCCCGACGGCGCGAGGACGACCTGTGGCGCGACATCGCCGCCCGGGAGCGGCCCGCCCCCGGCGCCACCCGGAACCACCTGCCGCACTGAACCGCACCTCCGGGCCCACCCGCACCGGCCGGGGCGGGGACGCACGCAGGGGGCTGCGCCGCGCTGAAATCGCTGGCCGGAGGCCCAATCCCGGCCGCGCCGGCGCACCGGGCGCCGCTGGGCGGCCGGTAGGATCGGGCCGATGATGGACGCCAACCAGCTCCGCTCGACGTTCACCGGCTTCTACGCGGCGCGCGGGCACCAGGTCGTCCCCTCGGCGAGCCTCATCCCGCACGACCCCACCGTGCTGTTCACCATCGCCGGCATGGTGCCGTTCAAGCCCTACTTCCTCGGAGAGGAGCGTCCCCCCTGGCCGCGGGCGACGTCGGTGCAGAAGTGCTTCCGCACCGTGGACATCGACATCATCGGCACCACGGCCCGGCACTGCACGTTCTTCGAGATGCTCGGGAACTTCAGCTTCGGTGACTACTTCAAGGCCGACGCCATCCCGCTCGCCTGGGAGCTGTTCACCGAGGTCCTCGGGGCCGACGCGGATCGCTTGTGGGTGACGGTCCACGAGACCGACGACGAGGCTCGGGAGATCTGGCTCGACGCCACCGCCATCCCGGCCGAGCGCGTCCAGCGGCTGGGCGAGGACAACTTCTGGAAGATGGGCGACACCGGCCCGTGCGGCCCGTCCTCGGAGCTGTTCTTCGACCGCGGCCCCGCCTTCGGCGCCGAGGGCGGCCCCGCCCACGGCGGCGAGGACCGCTACGTCGAGATGTACAACCTCGTCTTCATGCAGTACGACCGGTCCGCCGACGGGTCGCTCGCCGACCTGCCGCGCAAGAGCATCGACACCGGTGCCGGGCTCGAGCGCAACCTCGCCATGCTCCAGGGCGTGGACACGGTCTTCGACACCGACGTGTTCCGTCCCGTCCTGGCCGTGGCCGAGGAGGTCACCGGCGCCCGCTACGGCGCCGACGAGCACGCCGACGTGTCGCTCCGCATCCTCGCCGACCACGCCCGGGCCATGGCCATGGTGGTGGCCGACGGGGTCATGCCCGCCAACGAGGGCCGGGGTTACGTCCTGCGCCGCGTCATCCGCCGGGCGGTGCGCCGCGCCTTCCAGTTCGGTGTGCTCGAGCCCATCACGCCGCGGCTCGTGGCCGCCGTGGCCGACGTGCTCGGCGCCGCCCACCCGACGCTGCGCGACGAGCTCGACCGCATCCAGGAGACGGTGGAGCGTGAGGAGGGCGCCTTCCGGCGCACCCTCGACGCCGGGTCGGTCATCCTCGAGGAGGCGCTGCGCACCGGGAGCGGCCGCGTGCCCGGCGACGTCGCCTTCCGGCTGCACGACACCCACGGCTTCCCCATCGAGCTCACCATGGAGATGGCCGCCGAGGCCGGCGTCGAGGTCGACACCGAGGGCTTCGAGCGGGAGATGGCCGCGCAACGGGAGATGGCGAAGGCCGACGCCCGGCGCCGGCGCCAGTCCGTCGGCGAGGAGTCCACCTACCGCGAGCTGCTCGACGCCTCGGGCCCGACGCGCTTCACCGGCTACCAGCACTACGAGGAGCCCGCCAGCGTGGTGGCGGTGCTCGCCGGCCCCGAGCCCGGCACCGCCGAGATCGTCCTCGACCAGACCCCGTTCTACGCCGAGTCCGGCGGCCAGGTCGGCGACACGGGCGTGATCACGACCGAGACGGGGCGGGCCACGGTGGTGGACACGCAGAGCGTGCTCCCGGGCCTGGTGGTGCACCGGGCCACGGTGGAGGGGGAGCTCTTCCCCGGGCAGGACGCCCTGGCGGTCATCGACGCGTCGCGCCGGGAGGCCACGCGCCGCCACCACACCGGCACGCACCTGCTGCACAGCGCGCTGCGCCAGGTGCTCGGCGACCACGTCCGCCAGCAGGGCTCCCTGGTGGCCCCGGACCGCCTGCGCTTCGACTTCTCGCATCCGAAGGGGCTGAAGCCCGAGGAGCTGCGGGAGGTGGCCGGCGCCGCCAACGCCGACGTCCTCACCGACGCTCCCGTCGAGGTCATCGAGACGTCGAAGGCCGAAGCCGAGGCGCTCGGCGCGCTGGCGTTCTTCGGCGACAAGTACGGCGAACGGGTGCGCGTCGTGCGCGCCGGCACCCACTCCACCGAGCTGTGCGGCGGGACACACGTCGACGCCCTGGGCATGATCGGCCCCATCACCATCGTGTCGGAGGGGTCGATCGGGTCCAACACCCGGCGCATCGAGGCCGTCACCGGGGCGGCGTCGCTGGCCCTCATGGGGGAGAGCCGGCGCACCCTCGACGAGGCGGCGCGCCTGCTGCGGGTCGAGCCTCAGGGCGTGCTCGACGCGCTCCAGAAGGTGCTCGACCGCCAGCGCCAGGCCGACAAGGAGCTGCAGCGCCTGCGGGGCGCGCGCCTGCAGGAGGACGCCGCGCGCCTCGCCGGGCTGGCCGAGAACGGCGTCGCCGTGCACCGCCAGGACGGCCTGTCCGCCGACCAGCTGCGCGACCTGGCCCAGGCGGTACGCGGCCGGGGCGCCCGGGTCGTGGTGGTGGCGGGCTCCCCCGACGGCGCCAGAGCGGCGGTGGCGGTGGCGTCGGGCGACGGGGCCGTGGACGCCGGCGTCACGGTCAAGGAGCTCGCCCAGGTCGTCGGCGGCGGGGGCGGGGGCTCGGCCGAGCTGGCCACCGCCGCTGGGCCCGACGCCTCGAAGATCGACGACCTGCTGGCGCAGGCGCGGCGTCGGCTCGGCGGCGCCTGAGCCGGTGCGCGTGGTCGGGGTCGATCTCGGCCAACGCCGCGTCGGGGTCGCCGTGTCGGACGGCCGGGGCACCCTGGCCTCGCCGTGGTGCACGATCGAGCGCCGCGGCGACGCCCAGACGGTGTGGGAGGCCCTCGCGGGTGTGGTGGACGAGGTCGAGGCCGGGCTGGTGGTGGTGGGCCTGCCCCTCAGCCTCGACGGGCGCGTGGGCCCCGCCGCCCGGGCGGCCCAGGCCGAGGCGGCGTCCCTGGCGGAGGCACTGGCGTCTCGGGGGGTCCCCGTGGAGACGTTCGACGAGCGCCTGACGACCGTCAGCGCGGCCCGGTCGCTGGCTGCCGCCGGGCACCGGGGACCGCGCCAGCGCGCGAAGATCGACCAGGCGGCGGCGACGGTCATGCTCCAGGCGTGGCTCGACAACCACCGGGGGTCGGGGGATGCCTGACGGCCCGCCGCGTCCGGCCCCGGCCGCAACGGCCGCAACGGCCGCAACGGCCGCAACGGCCGCAACGGCCGCGACCACGGGCACGCTGCCCGGCGACCACGCGCTGCCCGGGGGCGCTGTGCCTGCGGACGACGGGGTGCCCGCCGCCGGGCCGGGGCCGGGGGGAGCGGGGACGCCTGGGGAGGTGTCGGAGCCCGGGGCCGGAGGGACGCCCGCCGGGGCCGGGGCCGGAGGGCCGCCCGGCGGGGCCGGTGGTGGGAGGCCCCCCGGCGGGGGCACATGGGGTGCCGCCCGGCGCCACCCGGTACGGACCGCCGTGGCCGTGCTCGCCCTGGTGGTGCTCGGGCTGCTCGCCGGCGCCGTGGTCTGGTACGAGGGTGCCGCCAACCCGGGGACCCCGGGCCCGAAGACCGTGGTCACCATCGACGCGGGGTCGTCGCTCAGCGCGGTGACCGCAACCCTGGTCCGCCAGCACGTCGTGGGCAGCTCGCTCGCCTTCCGGGTGTTCCTGGTGCTCCACGGCACACCTGTCGTGCAGCCGGGCCGCTACGTGCTGTACCGCAACGACAGCTTCTCCGACGTGCGCGCCCGGCTCGCCGACGGTCCCAACGTCTACGCGGTGACGGTGCTCTCCGGGTTCACCGTCGACGAGGTGGCGGGCCGGGTGGGGCAGGTCCCGGGCCACGACGGCGCCCACTTCCTGTCGCTCGTGACGTCGGGCGCGCTGCGCTCGCCCTACCAGCCGGCGGGCTCGACCGTCATGGACGGGCTGCTCGGCACGGGGACCTATACGGTGCTGCCGGGGGAGAGCGACGCCACGTTGCTCGCGGAGATGATCGACCGCTTCGACGCCACGGCGGCGGCCGTCGGGCTGGCCCCGGGGGCGTCGGCGCTCGGCGTGACGCCGTACCAGGCCATCACCGTGGCGTCGATCGTGCAGAAGGAAGGCGTGTACCCGGCCAACCTCGGCAAGGTGGCGCGCGTCATCTACAACCGGTTGGCCCTCGGCAAGGCGCTGCAGATGGACTCGACGGTGCTGTACTCCGAGCACCGCGACGGCGGGCAGGTGACGGCCGCCGACCTGGCGCTCGACACCCCGTACAACACGTACCTGCACAAGGGCCTGACCCCGACGCCGATCTGCTTCCCGTCGAAGGCGTCGCTGCAGGCCGCGCTGGCGCCCACGCCGGGGAACTGGCTCTACTTCGTGGTGGTGTCCAAGGACGGGACCGAGGCCTTCGCCGACACCTTCGCCGGGCAGCAGGCGAACGAGCAGCTGGCGAAGAGCCGGGGCCTCGGATAGCGGCGGGAGCGCGCATGCACGACGACGCCCGGCAGTCGCCGACGTGGCCGACGGGAGCATCGAGGGTGGTGGGTGTCATCGGCGACCCCGTCAGCCACTCGATGTCACCGTTGCTGCACAACGCCGCCTTCGACGCCCTGGGGCTCGACTGGGTGTCGGTGGCGTTCGCGGTGCGGGCCGGCGCGGCGGCCGACGCCCTGACCGGGATGCGGGCCCTGGGACTGGCCGGGCTGTCGGTGACGATGCCCCACAAGCAGGACGCCTTCCGGTGCGTGGACACCGCCAGTGACGTGGCCCGGCGCCTCGGGGCCGTCAATTGCGTGACCCTGCGCGACGGCGAGCTGCTGGGGGACTCCACCGACGGCGAGGGTTTCCTGACGGCCCTGCGGCGCGCCGTGGGGTTCGAGCCGAGTGGTCGGCGCTGCCTGGTGATCGGGGCCGGCGGCGCGGCGCGGGCCGTCGTCCTGGCGCTATCGGAGGCGGGGGCGTCCGACGTGGCGGTCGTCAACCGGACGGCGTCACGTGCCGAGGCGGCGGCGGCGCTCGCCGGCCGGGTGGGACGGGTGGGAACCCATGCGGACGTGGCGGACGCCGAGCTGGTGGTGCAGGCCACGCCGGTAGGGATGGCGGCGCGGGCGGGCGCCGACGGTGACGCGCTGCCAGTGGACCCCGGCGCACTGCACCCCGGCCAGGTGGTCGCCGACCTCGTCTACCTGCCGGCCGAGACGCCGATCCTGCGGGAAGCCGCGGCGCGCGGGGCCACACCCGTCGGCGGCCTCGGGATGCTGGTCCATCAGGCGGCGCTGGCGCTCGAGCTGTGGACCGGGCGCGCCGTGCCGGTCGACGCCATGTGGTCGGTGGCCGAGGCGCGGCTGTCCGGGGACGACAGCGGTCTGGGCGAGGGCTTCGTGAGGCCACGACGGCCGAGCGCTCCGCGGGGGGCGTCCCCCGTGGAGCGCCCCGTCAGGGACCCGTGACGGTGATGGCACTCACCTCGACGTGAGCCGTGAAGGCGGGGTACGTCCCGGGACCGGTCTGCAGGTCGTTGCTGGCGCGCACGCCGATGGGCCCGGGCACCTGGGGACCGAGGTTGCCGGGGTCGCTGCCCGTCAGCATCCACGAGCTCGGTTCGGGCGAGCCCACCTTCCACACCTTGGAGGCGAATGTCGTCGGGAAGGCGCCGGCGACGTGCACCATCACGTGGTACGCGTAGGGCCCGCCACCGGGATAGTCCTGCACGGGGTCGATCCCGGTGTTCTGCTCGATGGTCCAGTTGGACGGTGCACCCTTGCCCGCGGCGTTCTGCGTGCGCAGCCACAGCCGGCGCGTGCCGGCGTCCCACACGATGCCTATCCGGTAGTAGCCCGTCGCCGACGAGTTCTGGTACCGGGCCACGAGGTACGCCACCACCCCGCCGTACTTCGGGCCGATGGTGCTGATGTTCTCCATGAAGGTGACGTCGAAGCTCCCGGTGTAGTCGCGCACCGACGTCTGGGGGAGCGTGAGGATCTGCTCGGCGCTCAGGTAGTTCCCGGCCGGGATGGCGAAGACCCCCGCCGAGCCGTTGACCGACAGCTCGCTCGGCGTCCCCTTCACCTCGGTCCATGGGCCGCCGATCAGGGCGCTGCCCCAGCCGCCGCTCACCGTGCGCCCGAAGTAGTCGGAGGCGTACGGGACGGTGCAGGCCGCCGTCAGCAGGGCGACGGACGCCAGCACGGCGCCGAGGGCTGCGACCCCGGAAAGCCGCCGTCGGCGCTCCCGCCCACGCAGATCGCGGCCCATGCACCCCCTGGTACCCACGGCAGCCCCCCCCGAGAACCCCCCTGACAACAGCCCGAATCTACAGGCACCGGCGGTCCTAGGCGGCGCGCCCCCCGGTCGGGCCGGGAATCCGGTCGGCGGAGGTCAGCGTGCCCACAACGTGCGCCCCAACAGCTCGAAGAGGTCGTCGTTGAAGGGCGAGAAGTGCGCTCGCAGCATGTCGACCACGGGCGTGTCGTCGGCGGACCTCGGGGCTTCGTTGGTCGCCGGGAAGCCGGCGTGCTGCGGCGGCAGTCCCAACCACTGGAGCACCCGGGCCGGGCCCGGCGCGCTCCACAGCTCCTCGCTCGCCATGACCAGGATGCGCTCCCGGTCGACGACGGCGAACCACCGCCGGAGCTGCTCGGCGTAGTGGCCCCGGGTCTTGTAGGAGAAATTGCGGTAGGCGGCGCTCTCCCGGCCGGCGAGCACGAGCGCTTCCTGGCCGGCGAGGCGCTCGTCCTCGAGCGCCAGGGCGACGTCGAGGGGCTCGGTCTCGGCATGGATGCGCCGGGAGTGCCAGTAGTGCGAGATGGCCCGCTGGACCGGGTCGCGCAGGAGGGCGACGAAGCGCGTCGACTCGGGGAGGTCCGCGGCGGCGCGTGCCGGGGCGAGGGGGTGCAACAGCAGGTACGGCGTGGCTTCGAGGGACAGGCGCCCCCGGCCGGTGATGGGGAAATGCGCGCGGTACCAGCGCTCGCCGTTGTCGTAGAAGCGGTCGAAGTAGTGCACCTCCTTGGTGGTGGCGGGCGCCACCGACGGGTGGTCCGCCAGCCAGGTGAACAGCGAGGTCGTCCCGCCCCGCTGCGTGCCGATGATCACGACGTCGGGAAGGGGCCGGAGTGAGGCGGTGGCGAGGCGCCATGCCGCGACGGCGCGTCCGCGCACCGGGCTCCTCGGCAGGCCTCGCACCTCACGCCGCGCCGGGCCCGGCGCTCCTCGGTCCGCCATCGAGGCCCGGGGCGCCTACGTGTCCGCCGGGTCGGGCCCGTCGCCGGTCGTCGTGATGGGCGCGGCGGCGCCCACGGCACCGGCGTCGGCGTAGACCCCGGCGTCGTGCAGGCGTTGCACGATCATCTCGCGCAGGGCCCGGGCGACGCCGTCGCGCTGGGACGTGGGGGTGCGCACCGACACCCGGCAGGTGAAGGTGTCCGCATCGGCGGCGACCACACCCCACAGCCGGGGCGTCTCGAGGCACGACGCCGCGAAGCGGGGGTCACCCGCCACCGCCTCGGCGGCGGCGCGCACGGTGCCGAGCACCTCCTCGGCGTCGGCACGGGCGTGCACCGGGACGTCCACGGTGGCCAGCGCCCAGCCGCGCGAGGAGTTGGCCAGCTTGCGGATCTCGCCGTTCGGCACGAACCACACGGTGCCGTCGTAGGAGCGCAGGCGCGTGACGCGCAGCGTGAGGTCTTCGACGGTCCCCGTCGTGTCGCCCACCATGACGGTGTCGCCGATGTCGAACTGGCCCTCCACGGTCAGGAGGAACCCGGCCAGCAGGTCCCGCACCATGCTCTGGGCACCGAACCCCAGCGTGGCGCCGATCACCGTGGCCCCCGCCAGCAGGGGTGCCAGGTTGAGCCCGATCGTCCCGAGAGCGACGAAGAACGCCACGGCGCCGATCACCCCGCGCCAGACGTTGGCGACCAGCCCGGTGAGCGTGGCGGCGCGGGCCTCGGCCCGGGGCGAGTCGGACCGGGAGACGGCCTTGCGGGCGGCCGCGCCGATCCAGCGCCGGATCACCCGGTTGCCGAACCAGCCGACGAGCGAGGCCACCAGGACGATCACGACCACGGTGACGGGCTTGATCACCACCCCCTGCCAGTGGGACGCCGTCGTGGGGTCCACGCCCGCCCAGCGCAGGACCTGGTACAGCCAGCCCTGGTCGACCGCCGGCGATGTGGCGCCACTGAGCACGACCGGTATTCTGGTCCGTCGGAGCCACCTGGTTGAGCACCTCTGCATCCCACAGCCCCAATGCCGGTCGGCCGCTGGCCCTGCGGGTCGACGTCGCGCTCATCCTGACCACCCTGCTCGTGGCGTGCCTGGGCGTCGTGCTCGTGTACTCGGCCACCCGGTCCAAGCTGGCGCTGGCGGGGATCAACCCCCACTACTTCCTCACCCGGCAGGCCGCCTACGTGGTGGTGGGCGGCGCGGTGATGATCGTCCTGGCGGTGCTCGACTACCGCTGGCTGGAGCACGCCAGCGCCGTGCTGTACGTCGTCATGATCCTCGCCCTGCTGGCCATGTTCGCCGGGATCGGGACGAGCGCCCTCGGCGCCACCCGCTGGGTGCAGCTGGGGCCGATCCAGATCCAGCCGTCGGCGTTCGCCACCCTGGTGCTCATCGTGACCGTCGCCACGTTCTGCGCGCGACGACCCGACGGCCTGGACCGCACCGACCTGCTGAAGGTCCTGGCGCTCGCCGCGCTCCCCATCCTGCTGGTCGTGAAGCAGCCGGACCTCGGCAGCGGCATCGTCATGTGCGTCGTGCTGCTCGTGATGCTCGTGATCGCCGGCATCCCCAACCGCTACCTGATGTTGCTCGTCCTGCTCGTGGTGGTGGGGGCGTTCGCGGTGGTGCACTTCAAGCTTCTGAAGAGCTACCAGCTCGGCCGCCTCACCGCCTTGTTCCAGCACGGCCAGAACCTCCAGAGCACGGGCTACAACGTGAGCCAGTCCGTGGCCGCCATCGGCTCGGGGGGCCTGTTCGGCACGGGGCTGTTCCACGGATCGCAGACCAACCTGGCGTACGTCCCCGAGCAGCAGACCGACTTCATCTTCTCGGCCGTGGGCGAACAGCTCGGATTCGTGGGGGCGGCGGGCGTGCTGGCGCTCCTGGGCGTCCTGTCGTGGCGGGTCCTGCGCAGCGCGCAGCTGGCGCGCGACCCCTTCGGTCGCCTGCTGGCCACGGGATGCTTCACGCTCATCGCCTTCAGCGTCTTCGAGAACGCCGGGATGGCCATGCAGATCATGCCGGTCGCCGGGATCCCGCTCCCGTTCCTGTCGTACGGGGGATCGGCCACCGTGGCCTTCTTCTCGGCGGTGGGCATCGCGCTGTCGGTACAGCTGCGAGCGTCGTCACGATGACCGACCTCGGGCCCGGCGCGGGCCGGGTGGAGACGCAGCCGGTGGAGACGCAGCCGGTGGAGACGGTCGTCGCCCCGGAGGTGGTGGTTCCCGACACGAGCGCTCCCGGCGACGTCGAACGTGCCCCCTTCGATCCATTCGCGGACCCGCGGCCCCGGGCCGCCTCTGCCGACGAGGGCGGCGCCGCAGGGTCCCCGGACGCGCCGACGTACCCTCCCGAGGTGTGGCGGATCGTGGCGGTGGCCGGCGTCGCCATGGAACTGCCGAACGCCAATCCCGAGGTGATCCTGCACGAGGCCCAGGACCCGTGGCGTGAGGTGCGCATCCCCGTGGGCCTGGCCGAGGGCACCGCCATCGCCTACGCCTACCGGAGCATCGACACCCCCCGTCCCCTCACCCATGCGCTGTTTGCCGAGATCCTCGAGCGTCACGACGTGACCATCGAGGCGGTGCGTATCACCGTGCGCCGGGGGCAGGTGTTCTTCGCCGAGGTCGACACGTCGAGCCCGCGGGGCCGCAAGGTCGTGCCGTGCCGGCCGTCCGACGCCATCGCTCTGGCCCTGCGCCAGCGCATGCCGACGCCGGTGCTCGTGGCCGACTGGGTGTTCACCGGCGCCGCCGCACCGCCGGGGGTCGGCGCGGACGGGACGGTCGCGCCGACAGCGCCGCCGGTCTGAGCTCGTCGGTCGCCGCGATCAGCGGCCGACGGTCAGCGGCCGACGGTCAGCAGTTGACGGTCAGCAGTTGACGGTCAGTGGCCGACAGTCAGC
>DATKSK010000077.1 GCA_035531755.1 Acidimicrobiales bacterium
GATGGAGGGCCACGAACCGGTCGCTCCAACCGCCGCAAGGGTGCCGAACAAGACGAGGGGGAAGATCACCACGTAGGGATCCCATGGACTGGCCACCGAGGCCCCTACATCGGGATTCCACGGTGTTGACAACACGATCTCAAGAAGGCCCATACACGAAGCCGCCCACAATGCTGGCCAAGCTCCTGCTCGGCGGCGTACTACCCACACCACACCGAGGGCCGACAGCCCATTGATCAACGCAGCCCCGACGAAATCGGCACGCCCACCGCTACCAAGAACGCGCGCAACGGCCGAAAGCAAGTAGAAGAGGGCGGGCCCCGGATGATTCCATCCGAAGCGGTCATAGGGTCCGACAAGCTGATTGAACCGAAGCGCGTCGAGAACGCGAACATCGGTCAGCGCCAAGTCACCCCATAGGAAGACGTGACCGGAGGAGGCAAGGAAACGCCCCATTGCAATGGCAAAAGGGGCGACCACTACAGCCATAGCAAGTGTTCCAACGTCCATCCATCCACGAAAAGATGCCCAGGAACGAAAGCGCGACCCGCCAGTCACCGCAGAATTCCACCCCTTCGCGAAGCTTGACAGCCACTTTAGTCAACAAGTGTCGAACGGTCTCTCTGATCAGTTTCGCCAACTCCAGACTTCCGCGCGGTCCAGGGTGGATGCCACCGGGGCCGACCCACTTGGGAGTGTGCCATTCGATGTCTCCCCAATCCCCGGGCTCACCATCCAGGCGGACTACGACCCGAATTGGAATCCGACCGGCGTCACGATCACCAACAAGCAGTTGGCCGCCGTTCCCCTCGATCCTCATGAATTCCACGGCGAGTGGGACTACGCCATTACCGCTCAATCAAACGAGGCGTAAGCGCTTACCCCGGTGAGCAGGGAGTTCGTCAAGACTGGGGAGGCGACCGGTGCCGGGCCGGTGACAAATGGGAAGTAGCACATTGAGCAGCCGGCTAAGGCCGGCAGTGGCGGCGGAGCGGCTGAACCCGGAGACCGGCCCGGCTCACACCAGCAGGCGGAACAGGGGGCTGTCGGGCGGCACCAGCTGGGCGTCGAGGCCGGACCGGGCGATGCGGTCGAGGAGGGGCCGGAGGTCGTCTCTGTCGCCGAGCTGGATCCCGACGAGCGCAGGGCCGAACTCCCGATCGTTCTTCTTGATGTACTCGAAGAGCACGATGTCGTCGGTGTCGCCCAGGCACTCGTCGAGAAACCGGCGCAGGGCGCCGGGGCGCTGCGGGAAGGCCACGACGAAGTAGTGCTTCAGGCCCTGGTGCACCAGGCTGCGCTCGATGATCTCGTCGTAGCGGGCCACGTCGTTGTTGCCGCCGCTCAAGATGCACACCACGGTACGGCCGGCGATCTCGGGGGCGATGTCGTCGAGCGCGGCCAGGGCGAGCGCCCCGGCGGGCTCGGCCACGATGCCGTCGGTCTGGTAGAGGTCGAGCTGCTCGGTGCACACCCGGCCCTCGGCCACCACCACCATGCGGGGGACGAGGTCGCACACGACGGCGAAGGTGAGCTCGCCCGGCGTGCGCACCACGGCGCCGTCGACGAAGTCGTCGGTGATGTCGATGGTCAGGCGCCGGCCGGCCTCGACCGAGCGCGCCATGGCCGGCGCCCCGGCGGGCTGCACGCCGACGATCGTGGTGGGCGCCCCGAGCCCGTCGAGGGCGACGGCGATGCCCGACACGAGCCCGCCCCCGCCGATGGGGACGGTCATGACGTCCGGCGCCGCGCCGAGCTGGTCGAGCACCTCGAGGGCGATGGTCCCCTGGCCCGCGATCGTGGCGGGGTGGTCGAAGGTGGGCACCACCGTGGCCCCCGTCTCCCCGGCGAAGGCGAAGGCGGCGGCGTTGGCGTCGTCGAAGCTCTCCCCGGCGAAGCGCACGTCCACCAGGGCGCCGGCCAGGGCCCGGATGCGGGCCACCTTCTGGCGCGGGGTGCGGTCGGGCAGGAAGACGGCCCCACGCACGCCGAGGTGGCGGCAGCTCCAGGCCACGCCCTGGCCGTGGTTGCCGGCACTGGCGCACACCACCCCGGCCGCCAGGGCGTCGGCCGACAGGCCGGCGATGAAGTTGTAGGCGCCCCGGATCTTGTACGAGCGGACGGCCTGGAGGTCCTCGCGCTTCAGGTACACCTCGGCGCCGGTGCGCTGCGACAGCCGGTCGCTGCGCTGCAGCGGCGTGGTGACGCCGACGGGCCGGAGGCGCTCGGCGGCGGCCCGGACGTCGTCGAGGCCGACCCGTTCGCGCCACCCTGCACCCGACGCCGCCACGGAGGAGACACTACGGGCACGACGCCGGCGCGGGGGCGAGCCCGGGACCGGCAGCCTCAGCCCAGGGCGCCGGCGAGCAGCGGCACCACCTCGCGCCAGTCACCGACGATGGCCACATCGGCCCATTCCATGATCCTGGCCTCGGGGTCGGTGTTGACGACGACGATGGTGCCCGCCCCACGCGCCCCCACGATGTGGTTGAACTTCCCCGACACCCCCACGGCCACGTAGAGGGCCGGGGCCACGCTGTGCCCGGTGATGCCGATCTGCCGGGCCCGGGGCAGCCACCCCTTGTCGGTCACCTTGCGCGAGGCCCCGAGCTGCGCCCCCAGGACCTTCAGCAGGGGCTCGAGGCTGCCGTACTCCTCGGGGGGGACCCCCTGGCCCACGGCCACGACCGTGCGCGCCGCCAGCAGCGCCTCGACCTCGTCGTCGCGGCCGGCGTCGGTGACCTCGACGCGGCCTCGGCTCGTCCCCGCCAGGTGCTCCACCGGCACCGGGGGTGCGGCGGACCGTGCGGCGCGCAGGGGCAGGACGCCGGGGCGCACCGTCGCCATCTGCACGGGCGACGTGCACGAGATGGCCGCCACCAGGCTCCCGCCGAAGGCCGGCTTCCAGGCCACCAGGCGGCCGTCCTCGACCCCGAAGCCCACGGCGTCGCCGGTCAGGCCCGACCGCGTGCGGGCGGCGGTCCGGGCCGCCACCTCGCGTCCCCACAGCGTCCCGGGGGCGAGCACCGCCCACGGCGCGGTCTCGGCGCACCACCGGGCGAGGACCTCGGCCACGTCCTCCTCCACCGCCGTGCCCGTCAGGGCCAGCGCCCGGTCCGCGCCCCAGGCGGCCAGCTCGCCGGGACCCGGGAGCTCGGGCCCGACGGCGACGACCTGGCCGTCGAGGCGCCGGGCGAGGTGGACGGCCGCGGCCAGCAGCTCGCGCGCCAGGCGCGGCCGGCCGGGCTCCACCACCACGGCGACCACCGGCGTCGACACCGGCCCCGGCGTCCCCGTCGGCGTCCCCGTCGGCGTCCCCGTCGGCGGTGCGGCGGCGGGGACGGGGCCCACGGCGTCGACACCGGGCTCGGCGCTGCCGTCGGCGTCGGTCGCCGCGCTCCCGGGGGCGTGGTGGTGACGGACGGCGTCGAGCGCACCCCACCGGTCCAGCAGGTCCACGGCCTGCGCCACCTGGGCGGCGACGTCACCGGACAGCACCACACGACGGCGCACCACGTCCATGGCGCGCACCTCGCCCACCACCGTCGGGCTCCCCGCCGCGCCCCACGGGCCGGGGCCCAGGTCGGCCGCCGACAGCCGGCGGATCCGCCCAGGGTCGACGTCGGCGCGCCCCTGGGGCGGGACCTTGCAGGGCTCGGTGAGCCGCTCGGCCACCGACAGCACCGCCGGCAGCGCCACCCGGGCGTCGCGCCAGCCGTCGTCGAGCTCACAGCGCACCGTCACGGACACACTCCCCACGGTGAGCTCCTTGACGCCGGCGGCGAAGGGCAGCCCCAGCAGCTCGGCCACCCCCGGGCCCACCTGGCCGGTGTCGGCGTCGATCGAGTTGCGCCCCGTCAGGACCAGGTCGAACGGGCCCTGGTGGCGCACGGCGGCGGCCAGGGCCGAGGCCGTGGCCAGGGTGTCGGAGCCGGCGAAGGCGGGGTCGGACACGAGCACGCCCTCGTCCGCGCCCCAGGCCACCGCCTCGCGCAGGGAATCCTCGGCCACGGGGGGCCCGAGGGTGAACACCACGCACCGGCCGCCGGTGTCCCGGGCGATCTCGACGCCCTTGCTGACGGCGCGGCGGCAATAGGCGTTCATCTCGAGCTCGACGCCGTCGCGCTTGAGCCGCCCGTCGGGGAGCAGCTCCAACTCCTCGACCTTCGGCACCTGCTTGACGAGGACGGCGACGTTCACGGCGTCCCCCCCGCCCGGCCGCCGCCCGCGATCGCTGACGCGGGCGTCAGTGTCATGGCCGAACAGTACCCGGGCGCCACGCCTACGGCAGGAGGCCGAGGCGCTGGGCGACGGCCGACATGTCGTCCCTGGCGGCGGCCAGATCGGGCTCGGCACAGGTGACCACCAGGCGGTCGACCCCCATCGCCACCAGCTTCTCCACCGTCTCGGGCGTCGTCGACGTGGACAGGGCGCTGATCGTCAGCTCGAGCGCGGAAGGGTCGCGGCCCGCCGCCTCGGTCTCCTGCACCAGGCGCGCCAGGGCCTGTTCGAGCTCCTCGCCCCACAGCCCGAGCGGCTGCCAGCCGTCGCCGCGGCGCGCCGCGCGCCGGACCGAGGCCTTCGTGTGCCCCCCGATGTGGATGGGGATCCCGCCCGGGCGGTAGGGCTTGGGGTGGGTGTGGGCGTGGGAGAACCGGAAGAACTCGCCCTCGAAGGAGGCGCCCTCGGGCTCGGTGTCGGCCCACAGGGCCCGCATCACGTCGATGCACTCGTCGGTGCGCCGGCCCCGGCTGTCGAAGTCGGTGCCGCACGCCTCGAGCTCCTCGCGCATCCAGCCCACGCCGATGCACAGGCGGACCCGGCCCTTCGACAGCCGGTCGACGGTGGCCAGGCGCTTGGCCATCACCACCGGGTGGTGTGCCGGGAGGACGAGCACGCCGGTGGAGAGCCCCAGGGTCGAGGTGACCCCGGCCAGGAAGGCCAGCGTGTCGACGGGGTCGGGGATGGCGCAGTCGTCGGGCAGGGGCATGCGTCCCGAGGGTGAATACGGGTACGTGCTGGTGGTGTTCCCGACCACGAGCGGGTGCTCGACGACCACGATGGACTCGAAGCCGATGGCCTCGACGTGCCGGGCGAAGCCGGCCATCCAGTCGGGGTCCGCGCACACCCCGGCCCGCACGGGCGGCAGGGCGGCGAGCTTCAGCGTGGTCACGCCGTCAACGCTGCGCCACGGGGCGGTCGTCGCGCCAGTCGACGTGCAGCTGGCGCTGGGCGAAGCACCACACCCCGCCCTCGCCCCCGGGACCGCCCCCGTCGTCGCCGGTGGTGCGCACGTACTCGTCGTGGTAGCGGACGGCCATGACGAGCAGCCGCCGCTCGCCGGCGCGCTCGTAGACGTGGTGGGCCAGGCACGTCGTCTCGCCCGTGGCCCGGTCGCGGTCACCGCCGGCGCCGAGCCCGACCACCTGGCCGCCCACCACGTGGGTGGTGCCGAGGTACCGGGCGAGGCCGTCGACCAGCGCGCCGCGGATCTCCTCGCGGCCGGTGCGGATCGTCGGCGAGCCCGGGGCGCCGGGGTCGAAGTGGGCGACGAGCCGGCCCGTGGGCGCGAAGAGCAGGGCGACGGCGTCGCTGTCGCGGTGGTCGACGTCGCGGGCGTAGGTGTCGACCAGGCGGCGCAGGGCCAGGCGATCGGCGATGTCACGCTGCACGTCGTCCACGGTCGACGCATCGTACGACCCGGGGGCGGCGGTGTCGCCGGGTGCGGCGACGGGAGCACTCCGGCATGCATGTGACCCGACCCCACGCATCGTGGTCGTTTTCGCCACGCAGCGTATGGTTGGCGCACCAACGGCGGAAGGACCGGCGGGCCAGCGACTTTGTGCCCTTCAGCACCCGATGCCCCCCGCCGATGGTCAGGCAGAAGGAGGCGGTGACCATGAGCCTGGGTGAGCGGTGCGACGAGATCGTGCGCCTGATCGACGAGACCTTCGCCGATCTGGGCATCGAGGCCGGCGGGGACGAGGACGGGCACGGCGCCTCCGTGACCGCGCTGGCGCCGGCGACCGCCCCCGGGAGCGACGGGTCGCGGCGCGTCCCCCGGGCCCTGGAGAAGCCGCGCCGGGCGGCGTCGGGCTTCTGACCTGCCGAGCAGGGCGGCGCCCCCCGCTCGGTCTTCACAGATAACCCACAGGGAACTCCGGCAGGCTGGGCGCAGGTCCCACCATGTCCGAGCCTTCCCGCATCCTGGTCGTCGACGACGAGCCGAGCATCACCGACCTCCTGGCCATGGCCCTGCGTTACGAGGGCATGGAGGTGGCGGTGACCCATCTCGGGCGCGAGGCGCTCGAGGCCATGACGACGTTCCGGCCCCACCTGGTGGTGCTCGACGTCATGCTCCCCGACCTGAGCGGGTTCGAGGTCCTCGAGCGCATGGGCCGCGACCGCATCGGCGGGCGGCTGCCCGTGCTCTTCCTGACGGCGCGCGACACCCTCGACGACAAGCTGCGCGGCTTCACGCTCGGCGGCGACGACTACATGACCAAGCCCTTCAGCGTCGAGGAGCTCATCGTGCGGGTGCGGGCCATCCTGCGTCGCGTCCACGGCGAGGGCGACGACGGCCGGCTCAGCGTGAGCGACCTCAGCCTCGACGAGGAGAGCCACGAGGTCTACCGGGGGTCGACCGCCGTCGAGCTCACCCCCACCGAGTTCAAGCTGCTGCACTACCTCATGCTCAACACCGGGCGCGTGGTGTCGAAGTCGCAGATCCTCGACCGCGTGTGGAACTACGACTTCGACGGCAACGCCAACGTCGTGGAGATCTACATCAGCTACCTGCGCAAGAAGATCGATTCCCTCGGGCCCCGCCTGATCCACACCATCCGGGGCGTCGGCTACTGCCTGCGCACGTCGCCGGAGTAGGCCCGTGACGCTGCGGCTGCGGCTGCTGCTGGTCCTCGTCGGCATCGTGGCCGTCGGCCTGGTGGTGGCCGACGTGGCCACCTACACGTCGTTGCGCTCCTACCTCTTCTCGCAGGTGGACGAGCAGCTCCAGAGCGACGTGGACCCGGTGACGGCGTCGGCCATCTGCCAGGCCGAGCCGTTCTCGGGCCCGTTCTGCCGGCACACGCCCGGGGTGGTCCCCCCGCCCGGCCTGTGGGTGCAGGTGCGCGACCAGAGCGGGACCACCGTGGTGGGCACCGCCGGCTACCCGTTGTCGCCGCCGGGCCTGCCCAACCAGCTGCCGGGGTCGGGGGCCACCGGCACCTCGGTCCTGTTCGACGCCACCGGCTCGACGGACTCGGGCGTCAGCTACCGGGTGCTCGCCAAGTCGACGTCGATCGAGGGCATCCCCGTCACCGCCATCGTGGCCATCCCGCTGAACGACCTGCACCACACCCTGGGACGGCTGGTGCTCATCGAGCTGCTGGTGTCGGGCGCGGTGGTGGTCGGGCTCGGCGGACTGGCGTGGTGGATCGTGCGCCGGGGCCTGCGGCCCCTCGACGAGATGACGGCCACGGCCGGGGCCATCGCCGCCGGCGACCTCTCGCGGCGGGTCGACACCACCGACGAGCGCACCGAGGTCGGCCAGCTCGGCCAGGCGCTCAACACCATGCTGACGGGCATCGAGACGGCGTTCGCGGCCCAGGCCGCCTCGGAGGAGCGGCTGCGGCGGTTCCTCGCCGACGCCTCGCACGAGCTGCGCACCCCCCTGACGTCGATCCGCGGCTACTCCGAGCTGTTCGACCGCGGGGCGCGCGACCGTCCCGAGGACCTCGCCACCTCCATGCGCCACATCCGCGAGGAGGCCAACCGCATGAGCGTCCTCGTCGACGACCTGCTGCTCCTGGCCCGTCTCGACCGCCAGCGCCCCCTGGCCCTCGAGACCGTGGACCTGGCCGCCCTGGCCGGCGCGGCCGTGGACGCGGCGCGCACGGTGGCGCCCGACCGCACCCTCGGCCTGGCCGTGCCCGGGCCCGTCCCCGTGACCGGCGACGCCCACCGGCTCCGGCAGGTGGTCGACAACCTCCTCACCAACGCCGTGCAGCACACACCGGCGGGCTCCCCGGTGGAGGTCATGGTGGGCGTCGAGCCCACCATGGCGGTCCTGGAGGTCCGGGACCACGGGGCGGGCGTGCCCATGGAGGAGCAGACGCGCATCTTCGAGCCCTTCCACCGCGCCGACCCCACGCGGGCACGGGCCACGGGGGGCGTGGGCCTGGGCCTCACCATCGTGTCGGCCATCGCCCACGCCCACGGCGGCGCCGTCGGCGTGGTGTCGGGACGCGACGGCGGCGCGCCGGGCGCCACGTTCTGGGTGCGCATCCCCTTGGCGGCCGCCGCGCACGCGACGACGACGCCGGCTGATGCGGCCGCCGCGGCCGAGGAGCAGTCGCCTACGGCGATCGGGTGACCACGGCGCGCCATGCACGGGCACCGTCGGGGGAGATGACGATCACCATGCGGGCGTCGTCGACGGCGTCCACCCGCCAGCCGTCGCGGAAGCAGGCGCGGATCTCCTCCTCGGTGACGCGCCGCGGGCCCCACTCGCCGGGCTGTCGGTCGCTGAAGCACAGCACCAGGACCCGTCCACCGGGGGCGGTGACGGCGCGCAGACTGTCGACGTAGCGGGCACGCCGGTCGTCGTCGAAGACGTGGAACAGGCCGGAGTCGGCCACGGTGTCGAACTGCCCGCCGAGCGAGCCGAGGTCGAGGGCGTCCATCACCATGAAGCGCACGGACAGGCCCCGGTCGGCGGCCTTGGCGCGGGCGATGTCGATCGCCCGCGCCGACGAGTCCACGCCCGTCGCCTCCAACCCGAGCTCCGCCGCCAGCAGCGCGTGCTCGCCGGTGCCGCACCCCACGTCGAGCACGCGCCCGGTGAACATGCCGGCGTCGGCCAGCTCGGCGAGGGCGGGCTGGGGACGGCCGATCTCCCACGGCGGCGTGCCCTCGTAGACGGCGTCGAAGTCCGTGGGCCCGGCACCCTCGTGGGCCCGCACCACGGGCCCCGGGGCCGCCCGTCCTTCGTCGTCAGGGGCCACGGCGGTTGTCTACCACCGGGCCCGTGCCCGGCGCCGCGCCGCCGGGGTCACACCCGGGCCATGCCGGCGAAGCGGGTGTAGCGGTCGACGAAGGCGAGCTGGGTCGTGCCGGTGGGCCCGTTGCGGTGCTTGGAGATGATGATCTCGGCGGTGCCGCGGTCGGGTGACTCGGGGTTGTAGATCTCGTCGCGGTAGATGAACAGCACGACGTCGGCGTCCTGCTCGATCGAGCCCGACTCGCGCAGGTCGGCCAGCACGGGCCGCTTGTCCTGGCGCATCTCCAGGTTCCGGGAGAGCTGCGACAGCGCGATCACGGGGATGTCGAGCTCGCGGGCGAGCACCTTGAGGCCCCGGCTGATCTCGGACACCTCGACCTGGCGGTTCTCCGCCCTGCTCTTGCTGTGCCCGCTCATCAGCTGCAGGTAGTCGACCACCACCAGGCCCAGGCCCTCGCGCGCCTTCAGGCGGCGCGACTTGGCCCGGATGTCCATGACGGTGGCGTTGGGGTTGTCGTCGATGTAGATGGGGGCGTCGCCCAGGCGGCCGATGGCGTCGGAGATCTTGGGCCAGTCCGACTCGAGCAGCCGCCCGTTGCGCATGCGGGTGGCGTCGACGTGGGCCTCCGAGCACAGCATGCGCTGGGTGAGCTCGAGGTGGCTCATCTCGAGGGAGAACAGCAGCACCGGCACCCGGGCGTGCACCGCGGCGTGCTTGACGATGCCCAGGGCGAAGCTCGTCTTCCCCATGGCGGGACGGGCTCCCACCACCACGAGGTTCGACTTCTGCAGCCCCGCCAGGCGGTCGTCGAGGTCGTCGTACCCGGTGGGCACGCCGGTGATGGTGTCGCCGCGCGCGTAGAGGCTCTCCAGGTGGTCGAGGCTGGCCGCCAGCAGCTCGCGCAGGGGCGCCATGGTGTCGATCACGCGCCGCTGGGCGACCTCGAACACCATCGTCTCGGCGCGGTCCACGACGGCGGAGACGTCCTCGGGGACGCTGTAGCCGAGCTCGGCGATCTCTCCCGCCACGGTGACGAGGCGCCGCAGCAGGGCGTGCTCCTCGACGATGCGCGCGTAGTGGGCGGCGTTCGCCGTCGACGGGGTGTTCACCTGCAGGGAGATGAGCACCGAGGCGTCACCCACGGCCTCGAGCAGCCCCGAGCGCCGCAGCTCGTCGGCCACCGTCACGGGGTCGGCGGGCTCCCCCCGGGCGTAGAGCGCCATGACGGCGCCGTAGATGTGGCCGTGCGCGGGCTTGTAGAAGTCCTCGGCGCCGCAGCACTCGAGCGCCGAGGCGATGGCGTCGCGCGACAGGAGCATGGCGCCGAGCAGCGACTCCTCGGCATCGAGGTTGTGCGGGGGGACGCGACCACCGGCGGCCTGCAGCCGGTGGACGCGGGGTTCTTCGAGAGCCTGCGCCATGGTCCCCCTACCCTGGACTACCGGGCCTGGGGGTAAACAGTCCCGAAACCCTGCGAATTTGAGGTGGACAACACGGTGTTTGAGGTGGACAACACTGTGGACGACGCCTGGGCGGAGCACCGCGCGCTGGGGATAACCCCGGGGGCAGGGATCGTCCGCGGCGAGGTCGCACGCGGTCACGATGACAGACGGGTGTGTCGCTCCCCGTGAGGGCCGCGCGCCGGGGCGGCGCGTGCGGTCCGGCGCCGGTCAGGAGCCGGTCAGGAGCCGGCGACGACCTCCACCGTCACCTCCGCGTCCACATCGGCGTGGAGACGGACGGGGACGACGTGGGTGCCGACCGACTTGATCGGTTCGGCCAGGTGCACCTTGCGGCGGTCGACGACGGCGCCGGTCTGGGCCTCGAGGGCGTCGGCCACGTCACCGGCGGTCACCGACCCGAACAGGCGCCCTTCGGCCCCGGCGCGCGCCGTGATGGTGACGGTGGCGGCCCGCAGCACGCCCGCCACCGACTCGGCGGCGTCCTTGTCCTGCGCGTCGCGCAGGTCGCGCGACCGGCGCATGGCGGTGGCCTGGGCCTCGATGCCGTCGGTGGCCGCCAGGGCCCGCCCGGTCGGGAAGAGGAAGTTGCGGGCGAAGCCGTCCGCCACGGCGACGAGGTCGCCCTTCTTCCCCACGCCCTGGACGTCACTGCGGAGCAGGACCCGCATCACCCACCACCTTCGGCCGAGGACAGCGCCCCGGCCCGCTCGATCGACTGTGTGTTGCGGGTCGCACCGTCGGACGACCCGGTGCCGGCGCTCGACGCCGTGCCGGTGGTACCGGCGCCGTCGGCGAGCCCGTCGCCACGGTGCGGGTTGGCGCTGTTGACGGCGGTGGCCCCGGCGGTGTCGGGCCCGGTGGCGACACCGACAGGCGGACGGTCGGGGCCGCCGGAGCGGCCGCGGCCGCGCCCACCCGGGCGCTCCATGGTGGTGCGCTGCGTGTAGGGGAGCAGCGCCATCTCACGGGCCGTCCTGATGGCCAGGGCGATGGCGTGCTGGTGCCGGTCGCAGTTGCCCGTGACCCGACGGGCGCGGATCTTGCCGCGGTCGCTGGTGTAGCGGCGCAGCGTGGCCACGTCCTTGTAGTCGACCCACTCCACCGAGTCCCGGCACATGGCGCACGGCTTCTTCTTCACGCGGCGCGCCGCGTCCTTGGGGGCGCGCCGGCCCGTACGCTCAGGATTCCGTGCCATGGCTCAGAACGGCTCCTCGTCGAAGCCGTAGCCGGCGCCGGCACCGGCACCGGCACCCTGCGCGGCGGGAGCACGCTCGGCACGGGGAGCGCCGCTGCCGCCCTCGCCCGCCGGGCCGCGCCGTTCGTTCTTGGTCACCTGGGCGGTGGCCCACCGCAGGCTCGGGCCGATGTCGTCGGCCGTGATCTCGATCTTGGAGCGCTTGTCGCCGTCCTGGGTCTCCCACGACCGCTGGTCGAGGCGGCCGGTGACGATGACGCGGCTGCCCTTGGCGAGCGACTCGGCGGCGTTCTCGGCCATCTCCCGCCAGCACACGACGTCGAAGAACGACGTCGCCTCCTCCCACTCCTGGGTCTGGCGGTTCTGCCACCGCCGGTTCACCGCCAGCCCGAACGAGGCCGTGGCCTGGCCCGTGGGCGTGAAGCGCAGCTCGGGGTCCCGGGTGACGTTCCCGACGAGCACGACGTTGTTGCCGTTCGACATGGTCTTCCCTCCGCTCGCTGCTCAGCCCGCATCCGGGCCGTCGCCGTCCGCGGTGGCCGGCTTGGCCGCCGCGGGCGCCTTGGACCTGGCCCGCCCGGCGACCTTGTCGGGCAGCCGGACGGTCTTGTGGCGGAGGACCTCGTCGGCGAGGACGAGGAACCGGTCGAGCTCGGCGGACGCCTTGGGCTCGGCGGTGAACTCCGCCACCACGTAGTACCCCTCACGCTTCTTGCGCATCTCGTAGGCGAAGGTCCGTCGTCCCCAGCGGTCGACGGTCCCCGTCGTGCCCCCGTTGGACCGGACCACCTCGAGCGCCTTGGTCAGGACGCCCTGGATGGCGGACTCCTCGACCTCGGGGTCGAAGATGATCATCGTTTCGTACGGCCGCACGCGCGGCTCACCTCCCTCCGGACCCGGGCCTTCCGGCAACCGGGGCTCCGCCCGTGCGGAGCAGGGTTCTGTGGCCCCGTCCCGGTCGTGGTACCCGGGCCCATGGCCGGGGTCATGGTACCCGACGGGTGGGTCAGCGCCCTCCGGGGCCCCCGGCGGCGGGGAGGTGGTACGTCTCGGCGTCGGACGGGAAGTCCCCCGACCGGACGTCGGCGGCCCAGGCGGCCACCGCCTCGGTGGCCACGGTGGTGAGATCGGCGTAGCGCCGGACGAACTTGGGGACGGGCCCCGCCGTCAGGCCCAGGAGGTCGTGGAACACCAGGACCTGGCCGTCGCACCCCGCCCCGGCGCCGATCCCGATGGTGGGCACGTCCACCTCGGCGGTGAGGCGGGCCGCCACCACGTCGGGCACCCCCTCGAGCACGATGGCGAAGCACCCGGCGGCGACGATGGCCTTGGCGTCGTCGACCAGGGCGTCCGCCGCGGCCGCCTGCTTGGCCTGCACCTTGAAGCCGCCCATGGTGTGGATGGACTGGGGGGTGAGGCCGAGGTGGCCCATCACCGGGACCTCGGCGGCGACCAGGGCCTCGACCATGGGCACCCGGAGCCGGCCGCCCTCGAGCTTCACGGCCTGGGCGCCGGCCCGCACCAGGACGGCGGCATTGCGCACGGTGTCCTCGACCGACACGTGGTAGCTGAGCCAGGGCATGTCCCCCACCACCAGGGCCCGGGGCGAGGCCCGGCCCACGGCGCCGACGTGGTGGGCCATGACCCCCACGTCGACGTGGAGGGTGTCGGCGTGCCCGAGCACGGCGTTCGCCACCGAGTCGCCCACGAGCACGATGTCCACCCCGGCGGCGTCGGCGATGCGCGCCCCGGGCGTGTCGTAGGCGGTGAGCATGACGAGGGGGTCGCTGCCGCGCGCCCGCTTTCGCGACCGGACCTCGGGGACCGTGACCTTGGGTGCCATGGGAGGCCTCCTTGCCGTCCAGCGCACGATGGCTGCCGGCGGCGACGGGACCGGGATGTGCCCCCAGTGTACCGTTCGGCGGTGGCATCCGACGGGCCACGACCCGGCCCGACCTGCGAGAGCTGCGGCCACGCCGGCCGCCCCCGGCGTGCCGTGCGCCGCGTCTACCTGGCGGCCGACGAGGGCGGGGCCCTGCGGGTGGCCGTCACCGAGCCCGACGCCGAGTGGTGGTGCCCCTCGTGCGTGGCCCAGTACCCCAACGAGCCCGTGGCCGGGGACTGAGCGCCCCGTGGCCCGGTCGCCCGCCGTCATCGAGTACCGGGGCCGGTTCACGTTCGACCAGCCGCCGGCGGCGATGTGGGGGTCCATCGAGCGCTGCGACCGCTTCGAGGCCTGGTGGGCGTGGCTGGGCGAGTTCCGCCTCGAGGGGTCGCGCCTCGAGGACGGGGCCGTGCTCCACGGCGTGGTGTCACCGCCCGTGCCCTACCGGATGCGCATCCGGGTGGTCCTCGACCACTGCGAGCCGCCCCATCGCATCGACGCCACCGTCCACGGCGACCTCGAGGGCGAGGCCACCCTCGTGCTCGCACCCGACGGTGATGGCACCTGCGCCGAGGTGTCGTGGACGATCGAGATGATGCAGCGGCCCATGCGGCTGGCGGCGCGGGTGGCCCACCCCCTCCTACGGTGGGGCCACGACCGGGTGGTCGACGCCACCGTCCACGGCTACCGGCGCTACCTCGTCTCCGCCGGCGCGTCCGAACCGACCGGCCCGGACCGGCCCGGGTACGACCCGCTCAGGTGAGGCGGGCCAGGGCCAGGGCCGTCGCCAGGGTCACGACGCCCCACGACATGGCCCGCAGGGCCCGCTCGAGCGGGGCCAGCAGCGCCGCGGTGTCGAGGCGCCGGACCGAGCCGTCGGCCAGGGACAGGGTGGCCTCGGCGTCGCGCACCGAGCGCCGCAGGAGCCGGGCGGGCGTGCTGAGGCTCCGCTGCGCCCACGACAGGGCGAAGGCGCCCGCGGCGGCCAGCACCGGGGCCGGACGCAGGGTGCCCGACTGGGCCACGTAGGCGGTGAGCACGGGGAACGCCCCCCAGGCCGCCGCGAAGCCGGCGTCGCTGTGCACCGCCCCGCCGAACAGCTCGGCGTTGTAGGCCACGACCAGCACCGGCCCCACCACGATGAAGGGGACCAGTACCACCCCCACCGTCACGACCCCGGCCACGCCGAGGGCGACGGCCCCGGCCAGGGCCAGGGCGCTGGCGGTGAGGAGGGCGGAGGAGGGCACGGCCGTGCGCAGCGGGCGGCCGTGGAGCTCGTCGAGGGCATGGGCGGCCACCCCCACGGCCAGGAAGAAGGCGAGCACCGTGGCCACCAGGCGGGCCACCTGCACCCGGGGGGCGAGGCAGGCCCCGACCACCACGTAGGAGAGGTGCCAGGCGGTGTAGGGCGGGTGCAGCAGCGTCCACCAGTCGCGCCAAGCGCCGCGGCGGGCGGCGTAGAAAGCGGGACGGGGAGCGTCAGCCACCGGCGCGCCGCCCCCACATGACCAGGCCGCCGCCCAGGCTCATGGGCCGCACCCCCACGTCGGTGAGCCCGGCGTCCTGCCAGGCGCGCACCGTCCACTCGAGGGGGTAGCGCCGGTAGTGGGCCGAGATGTCGGGGCCGAGGAAGCGCCCCACCTCGAACCAGGGGCGCCCGCCCGCGGCGGCCCCGGCGAGCGGGAGGACCAGGCGCGTGTACCCCCACCACCAGAAGCGCCAGAAGCGGCCGCGGGGGACCAGGAATTCGAGGTTGGCGACGGCCCCGCCGGGCTTGACCACCCGGGCCAGCTCCCGCAGGGTGGCGGCGGGGTCCTCAACGTACCGCAGCAGGTAGGTGAAGGTCAGGGCGTCGAAAACGCCGTCGGCGAAGGGGAGCTGCTCGGCCCGGCCCGCCAGCAACTGCACGGCCGCACCGGCGCCGGCCCGGGCCACGCTGTCCTTCCCGACGCGCAGCATGGCCTCGGTGAGGTCGATCCCGACGACGCGGGCGCCCGTGCGGGCGGTGATCTGCAGGGCCACCCCAGCGGTCCCCGTGGCCACGTCGAGCACCAGGCCCGGCGGGCCGTCGACCACCCGGTCGACCATGGCGCGGCGCCACCGGGCGTTCTGTCCCAGCGACAGCCACGCCTCCAGGCGGTCGTAGCGGGCGGGGAGCGGCGAGAACAGCCGCCGGGCGAACCGGTTGTCCCGAGCGATCGTCGGGCCCGCGTCGTGCCGCACAGTGCGACAATCCCACACAACGCCCGCCGACGCCGGAGAGGAGCACGGATCGTGGCCCGCCCGCGCTGGCTCAGTCGGAACCTCCTGGTCCTCTCGGGCGTGTCCTTCCTCCAGGACACCGCGAGCGAGCTGCTGTACCCGGTCCTGCCCATCTTCCTCACCACCGTCCTGGGCGCGCCGGTGGCGGTGGTGGGGTCGATCGAGGGTCTGGCCGACGGGATCGCCGCCGCCATCACGCCCCTGGCGGGCACCCTGGCGGACCGCGCGGGCCGCCGGCCGCTCATCGGCGCCGGCTACGGCCTGGGCGCCGTGGGCAAGGCCCTCGTGGCCCTGGCCACGGTGTGGCCGGTGGTGCTCGTCGCCCGGTGTGTGGACCGGCTGGGAAAAGGGGTGCGGGGGGCGCCGCGCGACGCCCTCATCGCCGACGGCGTGGGCGCCGGCGACCGGGGCCGCGCCTTCGGGTTCCACCGCGCCATGGACACCGCCGGGGCGGTGGTCGGCCCGTTGCTGGGGCTCGGCGGCTACGAGGCCCTGCACCATCACATCCGGCCCCTGTTGGTGGTGGCCGTGGTCCCCGCCGCGCTGAGCACGCTGCTGGTGGCGGCGGTGCGCGAGTCGAGGACAGCGGCCCCGGTGCGGGACGGAACCCCGGTGCGGGACGGAACCCCGGCGGGCGGGGCCCCGGTACGCGACGGAGCCCGGGCGCCGATGGGGACGGGGTTCTGGCGGATGACGATGGCGGTGACGGCCTTCAGCCTCGTGAACTTCCCCGACGCCCTGCTCCTGCTGCGCCTGCGGGCCATCGGCTTCTCGGTGGCGACGGTGATCCTTGCGTATGCCACCTACAACGTCGTCTACGCCCTGGGCAGCTACCCGGCCGGAGCGCTGTCGGACCGCCTCCCCCGGGCGCGCGTCTTCGGGCTCGGGCTCGTCTTCTTCGCCCTCGCCTACCTCGGGCTCGGCCTCGTACACGACCACACCGCGGCGTGGGTGGTGCTCGGTGCCTACGGCGGCTTCACGGCGTGCACCGACGGCGTCGGCAAGGCATGGGCGTCCTCGTTGGCCGGCCCCGGCCGCCAGGGGCGGGCCCAGGGGCTGTTCCAGGGGCTGCGCGGCCTGGCCGTGGTGGTGGCGGGGGTGTGGGCCGGGCTCGCCTGGCACGGCACCGGTGTGGTGCCGTGCCTCGTGTCGGGATCGCTCGCCGCGCTGTTGGCCGTGGCCTTCCTGCTGGCGCCGCGCTCGTGGTCAGGAGGCGTTGCGTCCTGACGCCGGCGCGCAGTGCGCGCACGGCCGGAAGCCCGCCACGAAGGCGGCCGCCGCGCTGCGGAACGGCACCTCGTGTGCGGGTCGGATACGCCGGGCGTGGTGGCACGACGGCACGCAGAACACGCCCGTGCTGTCGCTGCCGATGAAGCGCACCCCGGCGTCAGCCAGGCGCTGCAGGCGCTCCAGGTCCACCCCTTCGGCACTGAGCAGCGCCCGCTTCATGGAGACACCGAACCCGTACTGCCCGACGTGGCCGTCGCTGCGCACCACGCGGTGGCAGGGAATGAGTACCGGCACGGGGTTGCGACCGAGCGCCGACCCCACGGCGCGCACGGCGCGGGGACGGCCGATCTCGCGAGCCACCCACCCGTAGGGACGCACCTCGCCCGGCGGGATCTCGAGCGTCTTCGTGAGCACGGCGCGCTCGAACGGCGACAGGCCCGACAGGTCGTAGCGCAGGCGCCGCGCCCGGCCGGTGCGCAGGGCGGCCTCCAGCCCCGCGGGCGGGCGCGCCGCGGCCGCCACGGCGCGGCCGGCGGTCCGCCGATGGTGCTCGGCGAAGCGCGCGGCGTCGCCGTCGAAGCGCGCCGCGGGGACGACGGCGCTGATGCCGCTGTCGTTGAAGGCCACGAAGACGTCGCCGGCCGGGCCGGCCATGACGACGAAGCGGTCGCCGGCGTGGAGGCCGAGCCGGTCGAGGACGGACTCGACGAACGCCGCCGGTGCCTCGGCCCGCAGCCGCCGCAGCGCGGCGGTGCCGACCGGCACGGGGCGCGCCGCCCGGGGGGAGCCGTCGCGGGGTCGGGCGCTGGTCATGGGGCCTCCTCGTCGTGCCTGTGCTCCGTCATCGCGTCTCCGCTCCCGTCGCGCCGGCGTCGTCGGCCCGGCCGAGGACGCGCAGGCGGTCGAGACCGCGTGCCACGTTGGCCTTGGCCGTGCCCACCGGGCACGCCAGCACCGTGGCCAGCTCGGCGTAGGACAGCCCGACCACGTGCCGCAGCACGACCGGCACCCGTTGGTGCTCGGGGAGCTGCGCCAGCAGGCGCACGAGGGCCCGGGACGCCTCGCCGGCCACGGCCGCGTCCTCGGGCCCGGGTCGCCCGTCGGCGACGTCACCGTGGCGGTCGCCCGGCGCCGTCCGGGGCCGGCGGGCGGCGGCCCGCAGGCGGTTGCGCCACAGGTTCAGCGTGATGGTGTGGAGCCAGGGCCGCGCCTCGAGCGACCGCAGGCGCTCGGCGTCGAAGCGCCGCAGGGCGCGGTAGGCGCGCACGAAGGTCTCCTGGGCGATGTCGTCGGCATCCGCCCGCGACCCGCTGAGCCGCAGGGCCGCGCTGTAGACGTCGTCGGCGTGGGCGCGCACGAAGGCGCCGTACCCGCTCTCGAGGTCACCGGCCAGCCCCTCGAGCACGGTCGTGTCGCGTCGCTGTGCCACCACACCCTCTCAACCCCGACGGTCGCACATCGGTTGCACCCGACGCCCGCCGGGGACCGGCGGCTACCCCTGGCTCAGCGCGGCTCGGGGTCGGCGTCCCCGGCCGTGAAGGGGACGCCGGTCAGGTCGGTGGCGGTGCCGGCGTCGTCCTCGGGACCGTCCTCCCACTCCTGCCACCGGGCACCGCCGCCGGACATGGTGGGGAACGACGTCACGACGAGGACGAAGAGGATGAACGTGTCGATGTGCACCCCGGTGCACCACAGGCAGATGGCCTTGATGCTGAACAGCTCGGCGGCGAGCAGGTAGAGGACGAAGCCGACGCCGCCGACGACCATCGCCAGGCGGGCCCACCCCACGGCCCGGACCCGCGACCGCCACAGCGGGGGCCAGTTGATGGCCACCATGCCCGTGTAGAACAGCAGCCCGAGCAGCGACACCGGGATGTGGAAGAGGTACGAGAACTTGCTCGTCGTGACCTTGGTGCAGTCCACGTACCCACTGGCCGGGCAGGTCGGCGGGGTCCCCCGGAAGTGGTCGATGGTCAGATAGAGCGAGATCCCCAGCCCGACGAGCGACAGCACGAACGCCGCCACGGGCAGCCAGCGCGACACGGTGGGGACGTCGTCGTCGTCCTCGTCGCTGTCCACGTCGGGCGGCGCGTGGGGGAAGGACACCGGGTCGTCCCGCTCAGCTCAGCTTCAGCGCGGCGGCCGCCTTGTGCACCCCGGAGGCCGAGCACACCGCGGCGGGCTGGTTCCCGGTCAACGAGCACACCGCCGCCGTCAGGTAGTTGGACGTGCCCACGATGGCCTGGGTGACCGGGTCCGAGGGGTTCGACAGCCTGGACGCGATGTCCTGCTGGTTGAGCCCGGCGAGGATGGCGGGGTCGTAGCTGGGGCCGGTCACGAACACCTTGTTGCCGAAGTCGAGGAACGGGTAGCCCGTGTTGATGCCGAACTGCGCGGCGTACTTCGTCCACAACTTGCCCTGGGCCGTGGTGAGCGGCTGCAGGTTCTTCCGGGTGCCGGCCCCGTTGGTGTCGTTCGTCTCGTGCTCGACCCCGACGAAGGAGACGGTCGAGCTCGTGAGCTTGGCGTCGCGGAAGGAGAACGTGGCGGTACCGGGATCGGTGTCCCACAGCGACGACGTCGTCTCCTTGAGGCCCGACCACGTGCCGAAGTGGCTGAGCGCCATCACCGTCGCCCAGCGCTCGGCGGCGCAGTAGGGACAGAACTCGGCCCCGATGAACAGGACCTCCGGCTTGCCGCCGGAGGTGAGCAGCGGCTGGTTCTTCAGGACCTGGGGTGCGGTCACGCCCTGCCCGGTGCCCACGGTCGACGCCACCGACGCCGGGACCCCGGTCACCTCGGACAGCACGGCCGCCGACGCCGGCGTGGGCGGCGGGACGCTCGTGGAGCTGGACGGCGACTTCTTGCCGGTCACGGTGACGACCACGAACACGAGGACGATCACCACGACCACGCCGACGGCCCCGAAGGCCAGCGTGGAGGGCGAGAAGCGCCGGGGCGGGGGGGCCGAGATGGTCTTGTTGGGACGCCCGGTGCGGCCCTTGGCCCCGCCCCCGGCGGTGCCCTTCCCGGCGGTGGCCGGCCGACCCTTCGGCCCCGTCTTCGCCGGCGGGCGCTTGCCCGGAGCCGGCTTTCGCGCCTGGGGACCGGGGCGCTGGCCCGATCCCTGGCTGGGTGGCTTCACTTGGCTCATCGCTGGGTCCCCTTGGATCGCCCCGGAGTCGGACCGGACAATGGTGCCCCATCAGGCGCCCCCCGTGGGCGCGGTGAATCCGGTCAGCCGTTGCCCCGCACGGCCCGGCGCGCCGCGGCGCGGTGCCGACCGCCCGCCGGGTACATGCGGGCGAGGTGGTTCCACGCGCACTGGGGGCACACCTCGACCACGTAGCACGCCACCTCGTCCGCCCGCCGGCACAGGCGTGCCAGCTCGGTGGGCGTCCCCGGGCAGGTCCCGTTGGGCGGCAGCCGTTGGCCGAACACATAGGTGACGTGGACGACCTGCGTCTCGTCGCAGATCGGGCAGTCCTCGGGGAGCGGCACGCCGACGTTGCGCGCGGCGCGCAGCAGTTCGGGGTGCGCGTCGCACACGTCGAGGCGCGACAGGCGCCCCTTGTGGAATTCGCTCACGACGGCGTTGCGGGCCAGGCGGTACTCAACCCGCCCACCGGTCCCGGTCACCGGGAACCCTCGTAAGGCCGACGGCCCGAAGCTCATCGCCACAAGGGTACCGTCGCCGGCCCGCTTTCGACCCGGGATCGCCGACTCTTCGCGCCCGACCACCCGGCCCGTCCGGGGCCCCGGGGGCGGGTGGCCGGCGGGCCCGGGAGCCCGACTTG